>NZ_JAXDSU010000061.1:0-79223 GCF_034090325.1 Anaerococcus porci | reverse complement strand
ATATTATACAATAATATAGATATAAATAAATATAATAATTTTTTTTTTTTTTTTTTTAATATATTATCTTTTTATTTTTCTTATTATACACTTTTAATTTGGTTTTATTATCATAAACCTAATAAAAACGACGAGAACTTGTTGACTTACAATCATTTTAATAAAGTCAACAAATTCTCGTCGTTTTTCTTTATTGTATATCTTCTGTAAGATATGGCTTACCACTTGCACTTGGTGCGTGGGATTTTTTGTTAAATATCATTAAGAAGACTAGTATTGATATATATGGAATCATTGAGATAAATTCCATAGGTATTGTTATAGCTGTTCCTGTTAGATAAGTTGCTATAGCTTGGGTTAGTCCGAAAAATAAACTTCCTACTAATACCCCTTGTGGTCTCCAGTTACCAAATATTACGCAAACAAGGGCTATGTATCCTTGTCCTGCTATAAGGGTTGGCGAGAATACACTTACTACCGCAAGTGACATGCTTGCTCCACCTAAACCTGCCATAAAACCTGAAAACATCACTGCAAGATACCTTATTCTTCCTACAGATATATCTAAGGTTTCTGCAGCCTTTGGATGCTCTCCTACTGCCACTAACCTAAGTCCCCATTTTGTCTTGTTTAAAAATATATATATTAATATTACAAAGACTAATACTATATAAACTGTAGCATATTGGGAAAAGATATTTTTTAAAGCTTGGTTTGTAATAAGTCCGTCAAATAGTCTTGGAATCTTATCTTCAAGAGCTATGGATGGGGTTTGAGTTGCTCCATCAAAAAATATCCTTGATAGAAAAAGGGCAAGACCAGGTGCTAAAGTGTTTATTGCAATACCTGATATGGTTTGGTCTCCTGCAAATGTTACTGAAACTATGGCATGAATTAGACCAAAAAACATACCTGCAAGACCTCCAGCTAAAAATCCTATCCAAGGGTTTTTGGTGTAATAGCCTACCGTTGCACCTATTAAAGCACCAATTGTCATCATTCCTTCAAGTCCAATATTTACTACACCTGATTTTTCTGAAATCATGCCACCGAGACCTGTAAATAATACTGGTGTAGCATTTGAAAGTGTATTTCCTATTATAAGTCCTAATACTGTCAAATTAAGCATTATTTATTGCCTCTCTTTCTTAATTTTGCCTTTATAATCTTAAAGATTAAAGGAATAGCTGTAAATAAGATTATAGTTCCTATAATTATTGATATAAGCTCACTTGGCACTCCCATTGCCCTTTGAAGATTGCTTCCTGCATATTTAAGTGAACCTAGGAAAAGTCCTGAGAATATACATCCTATAGGGTTATTGGATGCAAGTAAACTTACTGCAAGCCCATCAAACCCGAAATTTTCCATGGCAGATAAAAGTGGGAGCGAATAAGTATAGCCCATAACTTGAGTTACCCCTGCAAGAGAACAAAGAGCTCCTGAAATTGCCATAGATTGGATAATTTTGTTATTGGCATTTATACCTCCATAAATACTTGCTTCCCTATTTAAACCTACAGCTTTAAGCTTATAACCAAGGCTTGTTTTATTAAGAACAAACCAAACAAGTACTACACAAATAATAGCTAGAATAATACCCAAATGAATTGGAGCTTTGAAAAATTGTCCAAAAAATCCATCAAACTTCTTAGCCGCTCCATGGACAAGAGTTACCTTTGCTGAATCATTTATATCAAAAGTGGACATGGAGTTTGGCTTTTGATAGCGATAGACTATAAAATTTTGAAAATAAAAAGCAATCCAATTAAGCATTATTGTTGATATAACCTCATGAATTCCAAATTTGGCCTTAATAAATCCTGCAAGCCCACCATATATAAGCCCTGCTAAGATTGCAACTATTATAGTAAGAATTACATGAATTATAGGTGGTAGATTTAAAAGGTATCCAAATAAAAATCCTATAGTTGATCCTATTATAAATTGTCCCTCTGCTCCCATGTTAAATAAACCTGTTTGGAATGCAAAGCATACTCCTAGACCTGTAAGAATTATAGGCGTTGAATTTACAATAGCCCAGCCAATATTTCTAGGTGATTTAAAAACACCTTGGATAAGATTTATATAAGCGTCAATCGGATTATATCCTGCAAAAGCTAGTACTATAGCTCCTACCAAAAGACCTAGGATTATAGAAACTAAGGTAAAGCCTATTTTGGAATTGGCAAAGAGCTTTCTATTTTTATTGTCAATTTTCTTCTTAGTCATTGTTTCCTCCTGCCATTAGTCTTCCTATTTCAAATTCATCAGTTTCTTTTGGATCTAGACTTCCTACTATTTGACCATCATAGATAACCCCTATCCTATCAGATAGATCCATAACTTCATCTAATTGAAAACTTACAAGTAGGACTGCCTTACCTTTATTTCTTAATTCTACCAAATATTGATGGATAAATTCTATAGCACCTACATCAAGTCCCCTAGTTGGTTGGGCTGCTATGAGAAGGTCTGGATTATTTGAAATCTCCCTAGCTATAATTACCTTTTGCTGGTTTCCACCAGATAAGGCTCCTACTTTCTCATCTATATCTCTTGGTCTTACATCAAATTTTTCTATTAAACCTTTGGCATTTTCATCTATTTTTTCAAAATTTAAGATACCATTTTTAGAAAATTCTGTACTATCTACTTTTTCTAAAATTAAATTATCCTTAATAGAGTACTCTAAGATAAGACCTCTTTTTTGCCTATCTTCTGGAATTTGATTCATTCCAAGCTCAAGAATTTCTCTTGGATTTTTTCCAGCTATATTAATTCCTTTTAGGATGATTTCCCCCTTTTGAATCTCTCTCATACCAGTTAGAGCATCTATAAGCTCCGTTTGACCATTACCATCAACACCTGCTATACCTAAGATTTCTCCTTGTTTTAAAGAAAGATTGAGTCCTTTTACCTTATCAACTCCCCTATTATCCTTAACCCAAAGATCTTTTATAGTAAGAATTTCCTTGCCTAGTTTAATATATTCTTTTTTTACATTAAAGCTTACATCACGACCTACCATCTTTTCAGCTAAAATATTTTCATCTACTTCACTTACCTTTACTTTGTCTACAAATTCTCCTCTTCTTATAATTGTACATGTATCAGCCATAGCCTTAATTTCCCTAAGTTTATGGGTGATAATTATAATTGATTTTCCAAGACCTGTGAGTCTGTTAACAATTTCTATAAATTCATTTATCTCTTGAGGGGTTAAAACTGCTGTAGGTTCATCAAAGATTAGTATATCAGCCCCATGATATAAGGCCTTTAAGATTTCAACTCTTTGTTGGCTTCCTACAGATATATCAGAAATTAAAGCCTTTGGATCTATATAAAGACCATAATCTTCTGAGAGTTTTTTGATATCTTCTTCTGCTTTTCTCCTATCTATAAGGGCGTTTTTTCCCTCATAGCCTAATATTATATTTTCACATACGCTAAAGGTTTCTATTAGCATAAAATGTTGGTGAACCATTCCTATACCAAGATTTATTGCCTTTTTCGGTGAATTATTTATGATTTTTTCACCTTTAATATAAATCTCTCCATCAGTTTGAGCAAACATCCCATACAATATGTTCATTAGGGTAGTCTTGCCCGCTCCATTTTCTCCCAATAAAGCATGGACTTCGCACTTGTGAAGGTCAAAGTCTACTCCCTTTAAGACTTCTTTGTCTCCAAAGCTTTTGTGGATATTTTTCAAACTGATTAGTGGTTTTTCTTCTAAATACTTATCCATAATACCTCACTACTAATTTAGATATTCTAAATATTTATAAAAAAAGAGTAGCTTAAATACTACCCTCAATTTTTAAATGATATCGAAAAGCTCTTTTTGAAATAAGTCATATATTTATAAACTTATGAACTTAGTAAAGCTTAGTTTAACTTAACTTTATCGAATCTTTGAGAATATTAAATTCTCCTACTCTTTTTTTGATATAATTACCTATTTATCATAACCCATTGAAGTAAATTCTTCTTCATTTTGTGGAACTTTAATTTTTCCATCAACTATTTGATTTCTTAAATCTTCTACCTTATCTTTTACTTCTTTAGAAACTAGGTCATTATCCCCATAAGCAATACCTAAAGCATCGCCATCTTTAAGTGAGTAAGATACAGTTTCTCCTCCCTTAAACTTTCCTTCTTTGTAGTCGTCAATTGTTAATTGAACCGCCTTGCCTACACCCTTTATAGTTGATGCTAGTATATTATCTGGAGCTTCTTCTTTTTGGTCACGATCAACACCTATAATGTATTTATTGTTTTCTTTTGCTGCTTCAAATACACCAATACCTGTACCACCAGCTGCTTGGAAGATTACATCTGCACCATTTTGATACATTTGGTTTGCAATATTTTTACCCTTAGCTTGGTCAGAATATGAGTTTGCATATTGAACTTGAACTTCAATATCTTTTCCCTTTTCTCTTGCAGCTTGCTTAACACCTGCCATAAATCCATATTGGAATCTATCAATTACAGCTGATTCCATACCACCAACGAATCCAACATTATTAGACTCTGTCTTCATGCCAGCTATATAACCTACCAAAAATGAATTTTCATGATCTGCAAAAGTAATTCCAAGTAAGTTTTTTTGATTTTTTGAATTTTCATTATCAATTATTGCATAATTTTGTTCTGGATTTTCTTCAGCAGCTTTGCTTGTTGCATCAAAAAGAGCATACCCAACTGTGAAGATAATATCAGATTTACTATCAAGAGCTGATTCAAGGTTTGGTTGATAATCTGAATCCTTGTGAGATTCTATATAATCAAACTTAATCTTACCTTCGTCTTGGTAGGCTTTAAGTCCCTCATAAGATGATTGGTTAAATGACTTATCATTTATACCACCTTGGTCTGTTACCATAGTTGCTGATACTTCAGCTTTTGAGCTATTACTAGCATTATTAGATTCTTTATTGCTAGAATCATCTTTCTTACCACATGCAACAAGACCTAGTGAAAGTGCAAGAATTGCAGCGGCTGTTTTAAATTTACTTTTCATATCTCCCCCTTTAAATTTAATATGCTTTTCTCACCTATATTTTATATGATATTGTTTTTTCTGTCCACATAAAAATCAAACTAACAAATTAATGTATACTTATTTTGTGATATAAGTTTTTAATAAATCAAATAAGGATAGGAGGGCTTTCTCATGGACTCTTTCATAGCCATGAGAGGCAGAAATACCTGCTCCAACTAAGGCATGTCTATAATCATAAGTGCTTACAGCAGCCGATGCATCTGAACCATAAAATGGATAAACATCAATAGCAAAGTCTATATCTATATCCTTTGCAATCCTTATCAAATCATTAGTTAAATCATAATTATATGGACCAGATGAGTCCTTAGCACAAATTGAAACTAAAAAGTCTTTTGTCTTTAAATCCTTATATACAACTCCCATATCAACAGCTATCATATCTCTAACGCCCTTTGGGTGGCCTGCACTAGCCCCATGACCAACCTCTTCGAATACTGTAAACATCATATAGATATTTCTATTAAATTCTATGTTTTTTTCCTTGATTTCCTTAGCAAGAGCTAAAAGAACTCCACTTGAGGCCTTGTCATCTAGGTGACGGGATTTAATAAAACCATTTGAATATTTAAATCTTGGATCAAGAGCTATAAAGTCACCTGCAAATATTCCTAATTTTTCAACATCTTTATCATCTTTAACAAGTTCATCTAAAACAACTTCCATATCTTCAAATTCCCTTTTTGAAGTCCTTGGGAAATCTGATCCATGAACACTTGCCTCATTTAGTCTGAAAACTCCACTATACTCCTTACCTTCTCTCGTAAAAACTTTAACATTTTCAAATTCTGCATAATTTAAGGGAAAACCACCCAAAGTTGTAACCTGTAAACATCCATTTTCTTTTATACTTCTTACCATAAGACCTAAGGTATCTATGTGAGCTGATAAAATCAAACCATCATTATTACTAGATTTTTCACTTATAGGAACTATGACATTTCCCTTGTTATTTTGATAAGGTCTATAGCCTAATTTTTCAAATTCATCTATCAAATATTTTTCACATTTTTTAGTAAAACCTGTAGGTGAAGGTATTGTACATAAGTCTTTTATATAGTTAATTATTGTATCTTTTTCCATATTATCTCCTTTTTTTCTGTTATCATTATAGGCTAAAAATATGCTTATGTAAATTTATCAAAAAATTTGAACAAGCTTTTTATTTATGCTATAATATAAATGTAAACATTTTCACATCCGAATATACAAAGAGCAAGAGCAACAGAATCTATTTTTGTTGCTTTTTTATATTTGGATAATACTTTAGAAGGAGGAGTATATGAGAGATATAGTATTAGGTGAATTTTTCGGAACCATGATATTGATACTTTTAGGTTCTGGAGTTGTTGCAAATGTTTCCTTAAATAAAAGTGGACAAAAAGGTGGAGGTTCAATTCAAATAACCATAGCTTGGGGTCTTGCTGTTATGATTCCAGCATGTATATTTGGTTCACTTACAGGAGCCCACTTTAATCCAGCCTTAACCATAGCACTTGCCTTAAATGGTAGTATTGAATGGGCAAGTGTTCCTTTTTACATATTAGGACAAATTCCTGGTGCATTTTGTGGAGCAGTATTGGTCTATATTTTATATAAAGACCACTATGATGCAACAAGTGACAATCCTGAATTAGTTAGGGGAACATTTTGTACAGCTCCATCTATTCCAAACACATTTAGAAACTTACTATCTGAAATTATTGGAACCTTTGTTTTAGTTTTTGCTATAATAGGGTTTGGCAATGTTGATGGTGCAGGTATGGCAGGAGTAGATAAAATTTTTGTATATGGTCTTATAGTTTCTATAGGTATGAGTTTGGGTGGTCTTACAGGTTATGCAATAAATCCTGCAAGAGATTTAGGACCTAGAATTGCTTTTGCAGTCCTACCTTTTAAAAACAAAACCGACCCTAATTGGGGATATGCTTGGATACCTGTAGTTGGACCAATAATTGGAGCAATAATAGCAGTAATAGTATATAACTTCATATTTTAATAGTTAGAAAGAAAGATAAAATGTATGATTTGATAATAATAGGTGCTGGTGTAAGTGGAGCATCTATAGCAAGACGCCTATCAAGATACAAACTTAAAATTCTTGTACTTGAAAAAGAAATAGATGTATCTATGGGAGCAAGTAAAGCAAACTCTGCTATAGTTCATGGGGGTTATGCAGAAAGTCATGATGAACTTAGGGGCAGGATATGCTATCCTGGAAGAGTTCAGTTTAAAGAATTAAACAAAGAGCTAAACTTTGGATTTTTGGAAAATGGATCCTTAGTCTTAGCCTTTAATCAAGAAGGTGAAAAAATCTTAGAAAAACTCTATAAAATGGGTATTCGTAATGGACTAGATGATTTGGAGATAATAGGTAAAGAAAAACTTCGAGAACTTGAACCAAATGTATCAGATGAAGCCATATCTGCCCTATATTGTAAGGGCGCTGGAGTTTGTTCTCCTTATGAGTATGTTATAGCCTTAATGGAAAATGCCATAGAAAATAAAACAGAGCTTAAACTTCAAAGTGAAGTAGTTGATATCAAAAAAGAAAACAACACTTTCAAGCTTAAAACAAAAGATGGTAAGTCTTATAAGGGACATTTCGTAATAAATGCATCAGGTCTTAATGGAGCTAAAGTATCCTCTATGATAACGAAAACTGATTTTGATATCCACCCTAGAAGTGGTGAATACCTTATTATGCAAAAAGGGACTGGAGATAGGATTAAACAGGTCCTATTTCAAACTCCATCTCCAAAATCTAAGGGAATCCTAGTAACAAGAACCTATCACAATAATCTTTTACTAGGTCCTGATGCTATAGATGAGGAAGAAATTGACCTTGGAACTCATATAGAAAGACTTGTAGAAATCTATAAACTAAGTCAAAAATCTGTAAAGAAAGATGTAATTGATTTAAAAGAATTTATAAGATCCTTCACAGGACTTCGCCCTGCATCATCAACAGGGGATTTTATAATAGAAAATACTGAAACTGATGGCTTTATAAATGTAGTAGGAATCCAATCTCCAGGAATAACCTCATCTCCTGAGATTGCAAAAATAGTTGAAGAAATATTAAAAGACTTGGGACTTGAACTTGAAGATGATCCAGACTACAATCCTTATAGAAAACCAATAATAGAATACAAAGAATTAGAAGACTTTAACAAGGTAAAAGAAAAGATTGACCTTCCACTAGGAGAAGACGAAAGACTTGTATGTAGATGCGAGCAAGTAAAAGAATCTACCATAAGAGATGCAATGAATCGAGGCATACCAACCCTTAGCTTTGATGCAATAAAAAGACGTACTAGGTGTGGAATGGGATTTTGCCAAGGAAGTTTTTGTAGAAATAGAGTAATTGAAGTTATGGAAGATGAGTCAGGTGAAAAAATCAATTCAAACAAATTTGATACTGAACACTCTGGTATCACAAGAGTCAACAAAAAGGATATAAATGAATTTATAAAAAAATCCGAGAAAAAAGAAGATTAAGGATAAAGCTTTCGCAAATAATTTTGCGAGGGCTTTTTTGATATAATAAATTTGTAAGTAAATTTAATGTGATACAAGATTTGAAAGGAGATTTATGAAAATAGGAGTAATTTCTGATACACATGGGTCACTTTTTTATACTAAAAAGGCCTTAGAAAAATTAGGAAAATGCGATAAGATAATACACTTAGGCGATGTACTATATCATGGCCCAAGAAACCCTGTCCATGAAACTTATAAGCCAAAGGAATTGGCAGAGTTTTTAAAGAGATTGGATATAATTTATATTAGGGGAAATTGTGATAGTGATGTAGACTGTATGGTTACAGAAGCTGATATATACACAAAAGAAAGATTTCTAGACTTTGGTGAAGTAAAAATTTACGCAGTTCACGGCTATGAAGAAAGCCTTGATGAAAGAGTGAAAAGAGCCAAAGAGTTTGGAGCTGATACCCTACTTTTTGGGCATAGTCACATAAAAGTAATGGATAATATTGATGGAATCAATGTAATAAATCCAGGATCCACCACCCTTCCAAAAGACGGAACAAACTCTTGTGCAGTATACCAAGATGGGAAGTGGGAGTTTATAGAGCTATAATTAAGGATAAAAAAATAAAGTTAAATTACTTATAATAATGTATTATTTACTTAGTAGTTTAGCTTTTTCCCTTTTTATTGCTACAATTTCAAAAATAGCTATTAAAATCATCCACCAATATCTAAATATTCTAAATTCAAAAAAACAAAATCTAATGCAGAACATATAATATAAGAAATGACAATCATTACTAGTGATATTTGTAAAAATTTCAAATTTAAATTTTTCATATTATTTCTACTTTTTAGTTCAATACTTTGTTTACTATATAATATCATATAAAGTTTATAGTCACAATTTTTATACTTTATCTGGACTACAGTACTTTTGCTATCACCAATTTTTTAAATTCTTAAAAAAGATATCCACAACTATATCAACGTTTCTATCGTATACAAATTTTTGATTACATCGATGAAAAGTAAAAACTTTTATGTAATAACTATTAGATATAGGTTTTAAGATTGTCATAGCAACATTATTCATTTCACTGAGACTTCTCCTTACAGTCGAAGTAATAAATGTTTTATTCACTTAATGTCAAAGTATAGTCAATCCCTAAAATTAACTTAAATTCAAAATTTACATCGAATGAAGTGAAATAAAACCTCTATCAAAATTGGGGATTGAATTGATGAAGGCCTTATGTATAGAGTCTCCTACGTTAGATAGAATATTTAATTATAGTAAGAATCTTAAACTTACTTGATACTAAGTCAAATTACCAAAATTAAGTAAGTGGTATCTTAGTAAGATAAAAGAAAAAGAACTGCAAGTTTTAACTTACAGTTCTTTTTCTTTTATGATAGGTAATCTATCATGGTTTTTTTTATATTATCCAATTTTTCAAAGTCTTTAGCAAAGTCATCAACTGCCTTGTCAACATTTCTATCGTCTACAAATTTTCTTATTACATCTGCTGAGCAAGTTAGGGCTCCTATGCCGTATTCTATAAGGGATAGGGCTTGGTTTGAGTTTTTAAAGCTTGCTGCTAAAATCTCTGTATCAAATCCATTTGTATCTATTATATTTTGGATTTTTTTTACTGTGTAAAGTCCATCATAGCCAAGATTATCTATCCTATTTACATAAGGGGCTACGTATTTTGCTCCAGCTTTCATTGCAAGGAAGGCTTGCATTGGTGAATAGATTGCTGTTGCTGTCACATTTATCCCCTCTTTTACAAGATTTCTCATAGCCTTAAAACCTTCCTTGTTTGAAGGAATCTTAATGAAGGTATTCTCTCCAAATTCTTTCACAATAATTCTAGCTTCTTTTTCAATATCACTTGCCTTATTTGATAAGACTTGTATATGAAGCTCATCATCTTTTATAAATTCTCTTATCTCTTTTAAGACGTTTTTGGGATTTTTGCCTTGCTTTGCAAGGATAGAGGGGTTTGTTGTAACCCCATCTACTTCGAAGTATTCATAGATTTCTTTTATATTTTCGATATTTCCATCATCAATTATTAGTTTCATAACTTATTTCCTCTCCTTATTTTCAAGAATTTCTTTTATTTTTGCAGGATTACCTATCTTTACAAAATCATCTACCTTTTCTTCTGTATCAAATTCAGTAGAAATCTTTGCCAATATATCAAGGTGCTCATCGCCTTTTCCAGCTATTCCTACTACAAGTTTGACATTTGAACCATTCCATTCTATACCATTTTTATTTATAATTAGAACAAGACCAGTCTTAAGTATCTCACTCTTATAATCAAATGAACCATGTGGTATGGCAAGTCCATTTCCCATATTAGTATTAAATTCTTCTTCTTTGGCATAAAGACCATCTAGATATCTTGGCGTAGTATAGCCTCCTTCTACAAATTTTTTATTTATTAAATTAAGACAAGTATCTCTATCCTTTATAGATTCATCTATTATTATATTTTCTAAATCCAGAATATCTGAATTGTTATTTGTCTTTACTTCAACTACTTCTTCTTTTTCATCTATTATATAAGATTTGTTTTCCTCATGATTTTTCCTTATAAGATTTTCAATATCATTGAATTCTTTAGGATTTATATATGATGATATAGAAATATGAGCTTTGTTAGGCTTTGCCTTTTTAGCAATTTCTGTAAGTTCAACATGAGTTACTATAAGATCTACATCAGATGGAATATTCGCTATAGCAGAATGGATTACCTCTACATTTAATCCTGCATTTTTTAATTTCTTTCTTAAAGATGAAGCAGACATAGCAGATGAGCCCATACCTGCATCACATGCTACTACAATCTTTCTAATAGGTCCATTTATCTTTTTTCCAAAAGTTCTTGGAAAATCTTCAAAAATAATCTCTTCATCTGGCTCTTCATAATTTTTATATGCTTTCTTAACAAAAAATGCTGCTACCAAAAAAGTCACAAGGCATGATATTCCAACTGTTAGAATTGCCCCAAGATAATGTCCCTTTGGCGTTAAGGCTAAAACTGATATTATAGATCCAGGAGATGGTGTATAAGTTGTTCCATAATTTGTAATTTGCATGATTATAATAGCTGCTATTCCTCCAGCTATATCAGCTAAAATTAGGAATGGATTGGCTAGTACAAATGGATAAAATATCTCATGGATTCCACCAAAGAAATGAATAAGTATTGCTGATGGAACTGCATCTTTCATCTCGCCTTTTGCATATATATAATATGCTAAAAGTATTCCAAGACCAATTCCTGGGTTTGGTATTATCATAAATAAAGATGAAAAACCTTGACTTTGTGCTTGTTCAAGTCCAAGAGGTGCCATTATACCGTGATCTATTACGTTATTTAAAAACAATACTCTTGCAGGTTCTATAAAGATTGCTGATAAAGGTAAGATTCCTCTATCTATAATCCAAGAAACTCCTCCTGCCAAGATATTGGTAATCGATTGCATTAAAGGACCAACAAAAATATATGAAAGTATACAAATAATCCCCCCAACAATTCCCAAAGAGAAGTTATTTACAATCATTTCAAATCCTTCAGGTATCTTATCTTTTACCAAGTCATCGAATTTTTTGATTATAAAACCACCTAAAGGTCCCATTATCATAGCACCTAAAAACATTGCTACATCTCCACCACCTACAATAAGACCGAGGGTAACAGTTGCACCTGCTACTGCCCCTCTTTTACCATAAATCATCTCTCCACCAGTATAGCCAATCATCATTGGTAGAATATATTGTAGAAGTGGGGAAATAAGTTTAGCTATTTTTTCATTTGGGTACCAACCTGTTTCCAAAAATATGGCAGTTATAAGACCAAAGGCTATAAAAGCTCCTATATTTGGTATTACCATTCCTGACAAAAAACCTCCAAATTTTTGGAACTTTTCTTGAAAGCTAGTAGTTAATTTATTTTTATTTTTCCCAACACTTTCAGTCATTTTGCACTTCCTCAATTTTCAAAATCGTCTAAATTAAATTTTTCCCAAGGTATATTGACCTTCTTTTCATTTGCAATTAAATCATATACATGCATAAGAAGTGGGAAGTGCTCTGGATTTATCTTTCCATCTTCTCCTAATTTATTAATACTTTCTCCCATTCTCTTTGCTATAACTACTGATTCAAGAGTTACTCCTTTGAGAGTTTCCATTGCTTTATCAAAGCTTATACCCCTACCTAGAAGAGTCCCTATTTTTCTTGTTCTTCCACCATATATTGTTACATACAAGTCACCTATTCCAAGTTCTAATTGGTTTCTATCCCCATTATAAACTTCTAAAAGCTCCCCTATTTCACGACTTGCTTGGGTAAAAAGTGCTGCTTGTGGATTATAGTGGTTTACTCCTTCCTTACCTTCTTCAACTTCTGCTATACCTACTGAAAGGGATACAGCAAGAGCATAGGCATTTTTAAGTGCTACTGAAAGCTCGACTGCCCTTATATCTGTTGATAAAGAAATATGGTAGTAATCTGTGCCAAAGATTTCTCTAAACATCTTTAATTCTTCAATCCTATTTCCACAATATCCTACTAGAGATTGGTGCTTATCAGCAAGCTCATATGAAGTACAAGGTCCGCCAACAGCATTTATCTCTCTTTTGATTCCTTTCTCTTCTAATTTTTGCATCCAATATTCTGGATAAGTTATTATGCTTCCATCAGAGTTATTAATCATTCCCTTTGTTACTGATAAAACTGGAACTTCTGGATTTATTTTCGGATAAACCTCTTCTAAAAACCAATCTACACCAAAAGATGAAACCCCACATATTACTGCATCTGCCCCATCAAGGGCTTTTTCTAATTCCTCTATATAGTAAAATTCTGTATCATGGGAAAGTTGTCTTTTTAAGCTTATATGGTATTGGCTTTTTTTACCTTCTTTTACTATGTCCTTGTCAATATGTGTCCCTACAAGTCTTATTTTGTGTCCATTGTCATGGGCTGGTATAGATAAGGCTGAAGCCATCATTCCACATCCTACAAATGTTAAAGTTTTCATAATTACTCCTTAATTAAAGATAAAAAGCAAAACCTTAGTAAATCATCCGCTTTTTATCTTTTTATATTCTATTGTCTCAAGTGTGTCATATTATTTAAATTTTAATAATACAAGTTGTTATCCTCTAGTCTTACCACCAGCAACATTTATAGTTACACCATGGATATATGATGCTCTATCACTTGCTAAAAATGATACTAGGTTTGCTACTTCTGAAAGTTTTCCACTTCTTCCTAATGGGGTTGTTTTTGTTGAAGAGTATCCTTTTCTTAGATCTTCAACTGTAATACCTCTTGTATAAGCTAGAGCAGTTTCATAAGAAATGGTTCTAAGTCCAGTAGCTTCAAGTATTCCAGGTGCTACACCTACAACCCTAATTCCATATTTTCCAAGTTCTTTTGACCAAGATCTTGTAAATGAATTTACAGCATTTTTGCTTGCAGCATAAATTGATTGCCCTTCGCTTCCTTCCAGACCTGATTCAGATGACATATTTATAATTACACCCGAATTTTCTTTAACAAAAACTCTTGCCGCTTCTTGAGCACAGTAGAATAAACCTTTAAGATTGATATTTACAACCTTATCAAATACCTTATCATCTAATTCGTATTCGCTATCTTCCTTCTTAGGATCTACAAGAAGTCTTGGAATATTAATTCCAGCATTATTTACTATAACATCAAGTGTTCCAAATTCATCAACTGCAGCTTTAACCGAAGATTTCACATCTTCTCTTTTTGTAACATCACAGATTTGATAAAGGAGATTATTTTCACTTTCTCCCTTAAATTCTGGTTTTTCACTATTAATATCACACGCTACAACCTTAGCACCTGCTTCTATTAATCCTTCTGTTACAGCCTTTCCAATTCCTGAAGCTGCTCCTGTTACTATTACTATTTTATTTTCTAAACCTAACCAAGACATATTATTCCTCCACTATTTTAATCTCTGATCCTATTTCAACCTTTATAATATCTAAACTCTCACAAACTATGGCCCCTGGAAGTAAGTCTTCAACATTTGCTGAAAGATTAACTGTTAAATGTCCTAAATTCTCAAGATTTCTTTGAGCTTCTTCTCCTACAGCAAGAATCTTTGCTTTTAATCCATCGACTTCAAAATAATCGCCTACCTTAATTTCTCCATCTACTTTTTTTATATCTATAAGATGGCAATAATCTTTTAAAGTATCAGGTGCATTATCGCCAAAGAAAATGAGCATTTCACTGCCAAATTCTTCAACCAAGTCTCCTTGAGCCTTTACTTTGTTTTCATAAATTGTTTTCATCAATAATCCCTATCTTTTTTCTAATAAAGTCCAAATGATGCTAAGTATCCTACTATTACCCTTGGTACACCTATTAGAAATCTTGAATACATTACAGATACTACACCAACTTCTACTGTTTCTTTTTCTGCTTCTGCAAGGCCTAAACCTACTGGAATAAAGTCACAAGCGTTTTGTGTATTTATAGCAAATAGTGCTGGAAGTGCAAGATTAGGTGCAATGTTTCCTCTTGCAATTTCACTACCTATTAAGGTTCCTATAACTTGGCTTATAACAGCTCCAGGTCCTAGTAGTGCTGAAAGCACTGGAAGTGAGCAAACAAGCCCCAAGATTACAAGACCTACTATATTGTTTGCAAGTGGAATAAGAAGTTTTGCAAACCAGTTACCAAATCCTGAACCTTGGATTATACCTATCAACATAGATACAAAGGCCATGAATGGAAGGATCGTACTTATTACAGTTTGAACAGAATCTCTACCTGCTTGGAAGAATATATCTATAACTCTACCTGTTCCCATACCTACTTTTTGTATAAAGGAATTTCCAGATTGTTCTGCTAGAGTTTCTGAAACCTTTTTATCTGATGAATAAGTAACTTTAGACTTATCTTCTTTAGCTTCTTCTTTTGGACTAGCTTTTTTAGCTTCACTTTCTCCAAGAGCTTTTATTTGATTAAGTCCAACATCAGACACATATATATCCTCTGTTATATATTTTGCTAAGGGACCAGATTTTCCAGTTGCCATTATATTTATAGTTGGAATTCCTTTTTTAGGATATATTCCACACCTTAGTGTTCCACCACAGTCTATTATTACAGCAAATATATTTTCTTCTGGAACTGAAGTTTTAAAGCCATTTACAGCCTCACACCCTGTAAGTTCAACAATTTTATCAACTATTTCAGGTTTTGCTCCTCCACCTGTTATATATAAAAGTGTATTTTTTTCACCTTCTGGTCCAATTTCTAATGGACCACCAAAGCCTGCATGACCTTTTTCAATCCTTATCTTATTCATTGTGTACCTCCACATCTATTGCTCTTTTTAATTTAATATTTTGTTGTTTTTCAACAAATTTTGTTGTAAAGTCTGTAATCCATCCTGATAAAAAATTCATAACTAAACCTACAAGCATATATCTTATAGCTAAAGGAACTGTAGATAATCCTAGTTTTTCAACACCTTGAGCTATACCTAACCATACGAATAATTCACCTGGATTTATGTGAGGAAATATTCCGTTGTTTGTATGGCAGTGGTAAGCTGCTGATGCATAATATGAAGGTTTTTGTGCCTCAGGCAAGAACTTACCCATTGATAAAGCCATTGGGTTACCTAGCATAAAGGCTGATACGAAAGGTAAAACACCATAAGCTAAGATTTTGTTTTTCGAGCATAATTTACCAAATTTGTTAACCCTTTCAGCTCCAATAAGTGCAATTAACGCATTCATGAATACTAAAAGTAAAAGTACCTTAGGTACTATAGAAGTCATCCAACCTACTAAAGTTTCTGCACCCATTTCAAATAAACCAATAAATGATTGGGCAAGATTTACTAAAAAATCCATAAATTCTCTCCTTTTTATTTTCTATTTCTAAAAAAGCCAAAAGCTTTTTGTAGAGGCGATTTTTCCATTTTTATTTCTTCACCATTTTCTGCCTTTATAAAATTGTTCCTGGCATTTAAAATGGCAAGTCTTATATTTTTTTCAATTTTTAATTCATTTAAAATTTCTTCATCCAAGTCCTTGATATTTGCATTCCTAAATAGATCTTTTTCCTTAAACCTAGCAAATACCGATACCCCATGGATATAAGCATATTTTTTAATATTTCCTAACTCATCTACAGAAAACATAACTATGGCACCAGCCCTTATAGCTCCCTTTTTTATGCCTATAGCTACCTTTCCATCTTTTATATACTTATTAAAATAATCCCTAAAGGAGTTCATTTGTAAAAAAGTAAAAAAGTATTGTAAAAGATACATAGAAAGTATAAAGATACCTAAGTATACAAAATTAGACATTTTTTCTCCTCACCTAAACAATTCTGTTTCCTTGATAAAAAACTCCATCAATTTTGGATAAGATTTTATCTTAGAAATTTTCTCAACAAGCTTATCATCATTAGCAATCGTAACAATCTCATCATAAAGTTTTACCAAGACTTCATCTAAATTTTCTGGAACTCCTACTAAAAATATCAAATTAGGATAGTCCTTTTCATTAATTCCCAAGGCTACACTCAACTTATTTGACTTAGTATGAGGAAAGGCTACTCCCCTAGAAAATATAGTTGAAGAGATCTTTTCTCTTTTTATAATTCTTTCCTTAAAATCTTCATCTACTAGATTTTTATCAATTAAGGAATCAAGCATATAGTAAAGATTTTTCTTAAAATCCTTACCTTTAATTAAAAATAACTTTTCTTCATCCAAGTTGTTTAAAAAAACTGACTTTAAAAACCTATTGTTTAAAATCATATTTTTCTTTTCTCTTAAGTCCTCTATTCTTTCTCTAATCTTTGAAATCTTATAGATGTCCTTTCCAGATATTTGACTAATCTCAGTATCTACATCCCTATCCGTAATAAGAAGATCATAGCCTGATAAGTCAATAGAAATATCATCGATTATAGAAATAGATAAGTCATCATTTATATCTCCTGCCTTCAATTTTCTTTTTAAAGACAGGTCATTTATCTCATCTGTCGTAAAAATCGCTATCTTAAAAGCATTTTTATTTACAAGGTCGAGTTTTTCTACTATATATATTTGAAAGTAGGAGGCAAGGTAGGATTTTTCCGACTCATTTACAGTCTTTTCAAGTTTATTTTCTATAACTTTAGCTGCAATTTCTGCCATCTTGTATGCCACCCTATATTCTTTTTTAATTTCTTCATTTAGGCTATTATCAATCTTATAGTCAAGCTTTATTCTATTAAGAAGAAAATAAATGTGGTAGTTAAAATCCTTAGTAACTTTTCCAAGATCAACATCAAGATCCATCTGCCTTTTAATAGATGTAAAAATTTCACTTATAAGATTTTGTATATCCTGACCTATTTCAATATCTGAAATACTTGTAATAATAAGAGGAGTTCTCATTCCCCTCAAAGGAACTGTTATAAATTTAAGTTCATCATCACTTAGCTTAAGACCTATAACTTTTTCAACTCTGTTTTTTATATCTTCCCCTATATCTTTAATAAGGCCCTTAAGATTGTATGAATAGTCCTTATCAAGCCTATTAATATAAAAATTATTTCTAATCCTTACTATGGATACATTGAGAAATATCTTCATCCTGTCAAGGGTTTCCTCATCTACTAAATAAGGGGACAAGGCTTTTCTAATAATTTCTGAAACAAGTCTAGTGTCTTTATTTTGCCTAAAAATTTCATTGTAACAATTTTCTATAACAAAGTTTCTAATATCTATTTCTTCACCAAGAATTCCAATGCCTACATTAGGTCTTCCGGCTATCCTTATATTGTAAGAATCCATAAGTTTATTTACTTTCTCAATATCCTTATTTAAGGTAGTTTTTGAGATTATCATCTCAAATGAAAGATCCCCCATAGTCACAGTCTTATTTTCAAATAAGTTTTTTATAATATAAATAAGTCTATATTTCTCATTATTGAAGCTTTCCTCTTCTTTTCTAATTTTATTTAAAGATTTTTTGTATCTTTTATAATCATATACATATAGGGAAATTTCCTTATGTTTGATGTTGATGAAAGCACAATGCTCTAATTTTTTATTTATTTGTTTTATGTCGTTTGATAATGTTTTCTTGCTAATTTTTAACTGATCTAATAATATATCTTCATTAATAGGCTTTCTTTCAAGAAGCTCTATTAGATAAAGACTCCTATTTTCTAACTTTTTCCAAATCATATCCTCCCTCTTTCTATATGGTATTACAGATTGAAATTTAATTAATACATACTTTTTCTCGCAAGGAGAAATTCACCTTATCATTTGTTCATAGCAAAATTTTAATTAATATTTTGATTATAATATTTGTTTAAAGGAACTCGGAATAATAATTTACTAAAGTTTTTATTAATTTTTTACACAAAAAAAGACCTCAAACATAAAGTTTGAAGTCTTGATATTTTTATTTTATTTTCTATTTGCTGTTGCTATAAGGTCTATGCCTGTATTTGCTATATTATTTACTACTACATCTCCAATATGAACAGGTGCCTTGATACTTGCCTTGTTTATCTCATACATTGCCTCTTTCATCTTATCTTTTGCTATAGCATCACTTGTTTTTACTGGAACAGAATATAGTTTTCCTCCAATGACTTTAACAGTTGAAGTTACCATTCTTACAGGATTCTTAACTTCATTTCTTGCATATATTTCTCCTCTTTTGCAAGTATTTCCTGTGATATCTTGTATTTCTCCCTTATCATCCATAGTTACTATCACATTACATCCTAGAGGACAATTTATACAGGTTAATTCTTTTTTCATATTTCCTCCAATTTTATTTCTATATTACTAGCATCTTCTCCAAGATCTTTCTTTTTAAGTATGAGATTTTCCATCTCACCGGGAGCGTAAACTAGTTTTCTTTTTTTGGCTACTTCCTTACCATCTACAAACATTTTTAGGATTCTTTTTTGATAAACATTGTTTACCCTAAATCTTATTATGGCTTCATCTGCCATTGTATCCTTGTTTATATATTGAGGAAGGGTGTATGATATTCCATCTCCAGCCTTAAGGTAAATTGGCTTTTCTTTTGATTTTTTGAATTCATTTTTTATATAGGCTGCTGCTGATTTTCCTGCAAGTTCACTCTCTTCTGTAACATAATCTACCAAATCATGTACATGAAGGACATTTCCTGCTGCAAAGACTCCATCAACACTTGTCATTAGCCTATCTGATACAACTGCCCCTTTAGTCTTTGGGTCTATTTCTATATTTGCTTCTTTTGTAAGTTCATTTTCTGGAAGAAGTCCTACTGAAAGAAGTATTGTATCACAATCAAAGTGTTTTTCAGTTCCTGGTATTACTTTCATATTTTTATCAACCTTTGAAAGTGTACAACCTGTAACCCTATCAACTCCCTCTATAGAGGATATAGTTGTATTAAAGTAAAGAGGAATATTAAAGTCATCTAAGCATTGAACTATATTTCTTTTTAATCCTCCAGAATATGGCATAATTTCTGCAACACATTTAACTTCTGCTCCTTCAAGCGTCATCCTTCTTGCCATGATTAATCCTATATCACCAGAACCTAAAATCACCACTTTTTTCCCTGGCATATATCCTTCTAGGTTTATCATTCTTTGAGCTGTACCAGCAGAGTATACCCCTGCCGGACGGCTTCCCGGTATATTTAATGCTCCCCTTGGCCTTTCTCTACAACCCATTGCAAGAATAACTGCCTTTGGTTTTAGTGTAAACATACCATTTTCTTCATTCATAAGACTTATAGTCTTATCTTCCCTAAAATCAACTACTATGGTATTTAAAAGTAAGTCTATATCTCTTTTTTTAACTTCATCTATAAATCTTTGGGCATATTCAGGACCTGTAAGTTCTTCTTTAAACCTATGTAGACCGAATCCATTATGTATGCATTGGTTTAATATTCCCCCAAGCATTTCATCTCTTTCTACTACTAGTATGTTTTTTATTCCTTCATCATAGGCTTTAACTGCAGCACCAAGTCCTGCAGGACCTCCACCTATTATTACTAATTCATAATCTTTCATTATTTTCTCCTTACTTTACATGTCCTCTTATATAGTATGAACCCTTAGCATTTTTAACTACATTATCATATGGTATATCAAGTTCTCTTGCTAAAATTTCCATAACTCTTGGTAAGCAGAATCCTCCTTGGCATCTTCCAGCAGTAGCTCTAACTCTTCTTTTAACTCCATCTACAGTCCTTGCTCCAAGTGGTCTGTTTATAGCATCCACTATCTCTCCTTCTGTGACGGATTCACACCTACAGATTATCTTTCCATATCTCTTATCTTTTTTGATTAAGGCATCATGCTCTTCTAGGCTCATTTCACTTGTTTTTGGTGTTGGCTTTCTATCATAAATGAAATTTTCTTTTTCTTCTAATTTTAGTTTCTCACTTACAAGATTTGCCATATAATCTCCTATAGCTGGTGCTGAAGTAAGACCAGGAGATTCTATACCTATACAATCAAAGAATCCATCAAGGCTTTCTTTTAGAATAAAGTCTTCACCCTTTTCATGTGCCCTGTTTCCAGAAAATGATGTTATTACCATTCTTACCGGTACATTTTTAACAGTATCATTTGATTTTTCTATAACTTCTTCTATATGCTCTCTAGTAGATCTTTTGTCTTCCTTATCGTCTATAAAGTCTGATGTAGGTCCTACTAAGGTATTTTCATCTATGGTTGGTGAAACAAGTATTCCCTTACCTTTTTCAGTTGGAAGGTTAAACATAACATGTTTTACAAAACCTTTAGAATCTTTGTCTAAGAGTAAGTACTCACCACGTCTTGCCCTTATTTCGTATTTTTCATCTGAGACCTTATTATGAATTTCATCAGAATGAATTCCAGCTGCATTTACAATAGTCTTTGTCTTATATGTATTTTTTTCAGTTTTAACTATCCAATAATCATCTTCTCTTATTGTGTCTATAACTTTTTCATTGAAAACATAATCAACACCATTTATATTTGAAACTTCACCAAAAGCTATAGTCATCAAAAATGGATCTAAAATTCCTGCTTCCTCACAAAATAAGGCTGCTACTACATCATCTGTTACATTTGGCTCAAGCTCTAAAACTTCTTGCCTATTTAAAATCTTCATACCAGAAACACCATTTTCTATACCTTGGTCATAAAGTTTTTGAAGCTTATCCATATCAGCTTCACTGTGGCATAAAACTAGAGTTCCTATTTTTTTATAAGGAAAGGATAGTTTCTTACTAATCTCTTCCATCATATGATTTCCTAAAACATTCATTTTAGCTTTCATAGAACCAGGCTTCGCATCATATCCACCATGGCAGATACCAGAATTTGCCTTTGATGTTTCTGTACATAAGTCCTCATTTTTTTCTATTAATAGAAACTTTCCCTTTTTCTTTGATAAATTGTAGGCTATGGATGTACCTGTAACTCCACCACCAATAATTATTGCATCAAACATTTATTTCTCCTTTTAAGTAATAAAAAAAGCAAGTTAAAGTAAGGCTAACTTTAACTCGCTTTCTCTTTCGTATATTATTCTTATTTGTAGTATACTCTAAATTTTAGATTTTGTAAACTATTCTTCAAAATGATTAGCCCATCCAAAAGCTCTTTGCATAGCTCTTTGCCAGTTTCTATCCTTCTTATCCCTTTCTTCTTTGGATATTTCTGGAATAAATTCTTTATCTACTAATCTATTTTCTTTTATCTCATCTAGATTTTTATAAAATCCTACAGCGAGTCCTGCCAAGTAGCATGCACCTAGAGCTGTTGTTTCAAGTGTTTCTGGTCTTTCTACCTTGGTTTGAATCATATCTGCTTGAAATTGCATTAAGAAATTATTAGCACTTGCTCCACCATCTACTTTTAATTCTTTTAGACTTTCTCCTGAATCTTTCGCCATAGCTGTTAAGACATCATTTGTAAGATAGGCTAGAGATTCAAGTGTTGCCCTAACTATATGGTACTTACTCGTTCCCCTTGATATACCCACAATTGTTCCTCTTGCATAAGGATCCCAGTATGGAGCACCAAGTCCTGTAAAGGCTGGAACTACATAACATCCGTTGGTATCATCTACTTTTGTAGCCATATATTCTGTATCATCAGCAGCATCAACTATCCTAAGTTGATCTCTTAACCATTGGATAGCAGAACCAGCCACGAAGATTGAACCTTCTAGGGCATAGCTTACTTTTCCTTCTTCAAGCCCCCAAGCTATAGTTGTAACTAAGCCATTGTCACTTTTTACTGCTTCTTTTCCCGTATTCATAAGTAAGAAAGCACCTGTTCCATAAGTATTTTTGGCATCTCCAGGGTTAAAGCATGTTTGTCCAAATAAAGCTGCTTGTTGGTCACCTGCAATTCCTGCTATAGGAATTTCACCATTGAAATATCCTGGGAAAGTATTACCATATACAAAGCTTGATGGTTTTACTTCTGGAAGTATGCACCTAGGTATATTTAGCATTTCTAAAAGTTCATCATCCCATTCTAGGGTATGGATATTAAATAACATTGTTCTTGAAGCATTGGTATAGTCTGTTACATGAACTTTTCCACGAGTTAGGTTATAGATTAGCCATGTGTCAACTGTCCCAAACAAAAGCTCTCCATTTTCAGCTCTTTCTTGCCCATTTTCTATATGATCGAGTATCCATCTTATCTTTGTTGCTGAAAAATATGGATCCACTACAAGGCCTGTCTTATTTTGAATCATTTCACGATAGCCATCTTCTACAAGTTTGTCTGCCATATCAGCTGTTCTTCTGCATTGCCAAACGATTGCATTATAGACTGGCTTTCCAGTTTTTTTATCCCAAATTATAGTTGTTTCTCTTTGGTTTGTTATACCAATTGCCTCTATATCTTTAGAATCGATACCAAGCTTTGCTATAGCTTCTGTACAAACCCCTAATTGAGTTGACCAAATTTCTGTAGCATCATGTTCAACCCAGCCTGGGTGTGGGAAAAATTGGGTAAATTCTTTTTGGGCAACTGACTTAATTTCACCTTTCTTGTTAAAAAGAATCGCTCTATTACTTGTTGTTCCAGCATCTAGCGCCATTATGTACTTAGTCATACTAATCTCCTTTACATTTTCCAAACGTTGTAATTTGACGATGATACAGCTACAGCATCAACATTTAAGGCCTCGATAACATCATTTTTATCTCTAATAAGGCCACCTGCAATTATTGGAATAGCAGTTCTTTTCCCTATATCATCTAAGATTTTTGGCATAATACCAGGAAGTATTTCTATAAGGTCACAATTAGCCTTTTTTATGGTTTCTTTGACATTCTCATAAGAAAGAGAGTCTAGGACAAAAAACCTAAGAACAGATATAAGACCGATTTTTCTAGCATATGATGCATTTTGTGATCTTGTAGTAATAATTCCATCGGCATTTGTGTATTTTTTAATAAAGGATGATGAAAGGTAAGATGAAGAAAGTCCTTCTACAAGGTCTTCGTGAACAAGGACTATTTTTCCCTTATCCTTAAGTTTTTCTACTATAAGTGATATAGTTTCAATATTTCCATATAGAACAAAAACTATTTTGTTGCCATTATTTTCTTTTTTTAGGCACTCTCTTAAATCCTTATTATCTTTAATAGCCATAATCACAGGATTTTCATAAAGCAAATCAACTATATCAATCATTTATCCTCCATAAATACACAAAGCGAGCCGGTTATTAATCCTGCTCGCTTCTCCATAATATTCTTATATTTTAATAATATCACAATGTAAAAATAAATGCAATCAATTTCATGAAAAGAATCCAATATTTTCCGAAAAAAAGTGAAGTCCTATAATATTAAAATCTTTTTATTATTTTCTTTATAATAATTTATCTTTACTTTATGAAAACATTTTATTTGTATCTAAAAGCCAAAAGGCTAATTATTTGAAATCTTCATCATTTATTTTTCCCTCTCTTATGCCTTCTCCAAATATAACAGCAGGAATAGTCTTTAAAAATAGCTTCATATCATCAATAAAGTTTACATTTCCAGCATAAAGTCCATCCATCTTAGCCTTTTGCCTAGGTGGAAGATTATCCCTTCCAGATATTTGAGAAAGTCCTGTTATACCTGGTTTTACCTTGCATGCTCCATACTTTTCTCTTAAGTCTAATAATTCAGTTTCTTTTAGGATAACTGGTCTAGGCCCTACAAAGGACATATCCCCCTTTAGGATATTGAAAAGTTGAGGAAGCTCATCAAGGGAAGTCTTTCTCATAAAAGCACCAAATGGTGTTATATAATTTTCTGGATTTTCAAGCTCCCATGTAGATGCATTCTTAGGGGCTGAAGTTGACATAGACCTAAATTTATAGCACTTAAAAGGCTTTCTATAAATTCCTGACCTTTCTTGGATAAAAAGGACAGGGGAATCCCACTCTTTTATTTTTATAATTAAGGCTGTAATCAAAATTATTGGACTAAGTAGTATTAGAGCAATTATTGCCAGTATCTTGTCCAAAATAAATTTTATGTAGTTTTCGTACATATACCCTCCACTTTTACAAGGTAAAGGCACTACTCAAGAGCGCCACTTATTTATTCCTATTTTAATCTAAACTTATTTTTTATGGAATTTTTGTTTAGATAAATAAATTCAATTCTTCTTTACTAAGTTCTCTATATTGTCCAGGATTAAGACTAGAATCAAGTTCTAAATCCCCTATAGCAAGTCTTCTAAGCTTTATTACCTCATTGTTGTTGTTGGAAAATAACCTTTTAACTAAGTGAAATCTACCTTCTGTTACATATACATAGGCTTTTCTTTCATCAAGGATTTCAAGTTTAGCACTTCTTGCTGTATAGTCATCTTCTTTAATATATACTCCATTTCTAAAAATTTCAACTAAAGAAGGATCTATTTTTTTAGAAGTTTCAACCTCATATTTTTTCCAAATATTTGAATTTGGACTTATAAGCTTATGGACAAATTTCCCATCAGTTGACATTAATAAAAGTCCTGTTGTATCCTTATCGAGTCTTCCGACTATTGATATATCAAGATTTAGGTAAAAATCATCCAAGTCTTGCATTACAGTTCCATCAAGTTCATTTGATTGACAAATAAGACCTTCTCGCTTATTCATCATAATATAAATATTGTCAAAATAGTCTACTAACTCTCCCATATAAACTACCTCATCTACATTAGGATCAACCTTTGTTGATGAATCCTTTATGATTTCTCCATTTATAAGAAGAGCTCCCTTTTTGGCGTTTCTTTTTATATTTTTTCTTGTATCAAGATTGGCATTTCCAATCATTTTATCTACTCTCATTATCATCTTAATCTCCTATAATATTTCCAACTAGTCTTTCAAGCTCTCTAAAACTTTCTTTAAATTCCTCTAAGTATTCTTCCCCTTTGGGGGTTATATAATGATATTTTCTCTTAGGTCCAAGCTTAGACTTCTCCTTTGATGAAAGGATAAGACCCTTATTGGATAATCTTTGTAGGATTGGATAAACTGTTGACTCTGTCATATTATAAAAACCATTTAGCCTTAGATTTTCTACAATCTCATAACCATATGTTTCTTTATTTTTAATTATTTGAAGAATTACCCCTTCGATAACTCCTTTTAACATTTGAGATTCCATATTATCACCTAAGAATATTGTATTACATAGTAGTCCTTTTTCAAGCTCTATCACAAAAGTAAGCCATAGGACAAAACTTGCACTCATCTCTATTACTTGTTTTTACTTCAATATTTCTCTTAACTATATTTTTAGCAAGATTATCAATCATACTTATATTAAAGTTATCTCTCTTAACTTTAATAAGCTTATCACTTTCTATAAAATAAAGGTATAAGTCTTTTATCTTTTTGTTATTATACACAAACAAGTTGTAGTAAGTAAGGAGTTGGTTTTTATATCTTTCTAAATAATTCTCATTTACTTTTCCCGTCTTTATATCAACAATCGAACCATCTTCTAAAACCACATCAATATTTCCTTGAAGTAAATAAAATCCTCTGTCAAGCTTTAGGTTAAGCTCTGATTCTTTTATATTAAAATCTCTATTTACAAAATTTTCTATTGGCTTTTGATATATTTTATTATTTTTTATAAATTCATTTACTAAATCTAATGACTTGCCCTCCTTTTGAAGATTAGTCAAAAACTCAGCTATAGCATGGACATTTGAACCAAAGATTAAAGACTTGCTTTTTTCTTTTCTAAAAGATAAAAGCCTTATGAATTTGTATTTTAAAGGACAAGACTTATAAACTTCAATGTCAGTTGTGTATGCTAATATTTCTTTTTTTACTTCTTCTTTTTCAAATTTAAGGTCAAGAGTCGATAAATTTGATGAATTATTCAGACCTTTTTGGAAATTTTTGATTTGAAAATTCTCTGAGTTATCTAAAATTACTAAAAGTTTTTTAGCTCTGGTCATAGCTGTATAGTACTTTCTGAAAAAATTTTTATACTCATTATTTCCATTTTTATCTCTTATGTTTTTAGAAAAACCCATCTTAGGACTTGATGGATTCTCATAAAGACCAGATACAAAAACTACATCATACTCAAGTCCTTTTGATTGGTGGATAGTTAAAAAATTTATAGCATTTTTTGGTGTATCAAAATCTTCAAATTCAGGAACCAGCTCATTTTTAAAGAGATAAAAAATATATCCATAAAAAAGCTCTACTGACTTTTGGTAAAAGTTAATATCAGGTCCATTTATATCAATGAAATCAGTTATAATCTCAGTAAATTTTCCTATATTTGAAAGATTACGAATAGCCTTTAGTCCTTTAAGTTCTTGGTCAAGGTAGGATTTCACTATAGGTAGTTTAAAAGATTCATAGATTATATCAGTATAAGATAAATTTTCTTTGATTTTTTCTTTTTTATTACTTATAAAACAATTTAAATCCTTATCTTTTTTGAAATTCACATCATCAAAGATAGATATAAGATAGGTCTTAAAACGCGTCTCCTGTGCTCTTTTATAATTATTTTCATTAGAACCTTCTTTTGATTTTGGCTTTCTTGAATATATGGAAAGAAGGATAAAAAGCAAAATCCTTACCTCATCTCTTCTAAAAAAAAGCTTAGATGACTTGTTTAAGACTCCTATTTTATTAAATTCAAAAAATGACTGAAGATCTTTTGGATACTTGTGTTTTAAGCTTGGAAAAAGAAAGGCTATTTGATTTAAATTAATATCCTTATTTAACTCTTTTATAATCTTTAGTATATTATCATAGTTTAAAGCCCTTGCCCTTACCACTGTATTGTGATTATTTTCTTCATCAAAAGCCTTAAGATCTTTAATCTGATCAAAGGCACCACTTTGAGATAAAAAATCCTTGGACTTATCTATAATTTCCTGATTCGATCTGTAGTTTATATTAAGACTATAAAAATTGGCCTTGCACTTAAGCTTTCTCTCGCAAGTCTTATTAAAATCTGTGAGGTTTTCTGGACTTGCTCCCCTAAAAGCATAAAGTGATTGATCATCATCTCCAAAAACCATGATATTCTTACCTTTTAAAAGTTTAAACCCTATCTCTTCTTGGATATGATTAGTATCTTGATACTCATCTATTATTACAAAATCTATCTCATCCCTGATTTTTCTCCCATATTCAAAATCATCTAAAAGATTGTAGAAATTTTTAAGGATAAGCTGATAATTAATAAGCTTATTTTCATCCAAAAAACTCGCCCATTTTAAATAAATTTCAAGACCTAATCTATCTTTTTTATCATTGGACTCCCTTAAAGCATTCAAATCTATAAGGTTGTTGGTAATATAGGAAAATATTCCCATAATTTGACCAACTTCATTATAGGAAATATAAGTGTCAAAATCATCAATATTTTTAAAGATATGAAGATTTTTTTCAAGTAAATAGCCTTCCATAGCTTGGTCAATGACCCTTTTTTCTAAAATATCCCCACTAAAGGATTTGTATTTTCTTAAAAAATTCAAGGCAAGAGAATGGAAATTCCCTATAAGCATATTGGAAGTATCAGCCTTGATATTTTCTTTTTTAAGCTCGGATTCAACCCTTTCTATAAGCTCATTGGCAGCTTTTTTGGTAAAACTTGTAACAAGAATCCTATTGGGAGCAAGACCATCATTTTTGATTAAAGATATAATTTTTCTAACTATAGTAAATGTCTTTCCAGTCCCAGGACCTGCTATAACACAAGCTGGATATTTTGATTCATTCACTATAATTTCTTGACTTTTATTTATCATAATACTAACTCATAGGCAATTCTTTCGCTTCTTCCCTTTCCATCATCTACAAAACATGGCCCAATCTTTTTAAAATCAAACTTTTTTATCAAAGATTTCATCTTAAAGTTATCTCTATGGGTATCAATCCTAACAGATGAAAGCCCTCTATCCTTAGCAAAAGCTATGATTTCGCCCAAAAACTTCTTAGAAATCCCCTTTCCTTTCGAACATTTTTTGATACTTAATCTATGTATAGTAAAAAAATCATCATGTTTTTTGAAGCCTTTTTCAATAGGCTCATAATCCTTTTCATAATCTTCTTTAAGATAAGCAAATGAAACAATTTCACCATCTACTATATAAACATAGCCTTGATTAGATTCTATATTTTTCCTTATATCATCTATTTTAGGAAGACCATTTTGCCATTGGTCTATCCCGTCTTCTTTAAGTGAAAGCTTCCCATCTTCAATTATTTCCATTACATTTTTCAAATCTTTTAATTCTGCTTTTCTCATAGCTTTATTATACTTTAATTTGATGAATTTAATATTTTAAAATACTTATTTAATAAAATAAAAAGTTCAAGGATTAAATTAGTTATACTATTTCTTAATATATAATCATAATAAGTAAACTGAAATTACAAAGTAAAATAAATCTAACTTTTATTTTTATGATATCTATCAATAAAACATTATAACTAAAAAGACTATGAGTTTTCAAACTCGTAGCCTTTCATTTTGCTATATAGAAGCTTTAATATTTAGTTTTGTTCTAATTCCTAGTTCATATATACTTTTATTAATTTTTAGACCACATCTACATATTCATTTAGCTTATTTAGAATATTAAGTAGGCTTCTAATTTCTTTTTTATTATCTTTAAAAATTTTTGTAATAGAGCCTATTGATTTAAAAGACTCTTTTTAGAAGACTTCCATAGATAGGTAGTTATTTTTCTTTAGGTAATTGGTTATGGTTTTTACAAACATTTGTTGCTCATAGTTTAGTTTATTTTCTCTATAAAATTCAGCAAAGGCTTTGTTTATACTATCTTGACTTAATCCTGTTATCGATCTTATAATTATTAATTTATGATACGATCATCCTTTACTTTTGATTTTACATAGTGCTTAGCTTTTTCCCTATATATTTTAAGAGCTTCTTCAAAAAATTCAACATCATTTTCTTTTATACTAATAAATTCATCCTTAAAGTTTGAATAGTAGCTTTTTTGTTCTTTAAGGCCAATTAAAGGCATAAAATCTCTAAGAGCTAGCCTTATTTCTTCAAATTTCATAAGGCCTATATCTTTCCAAAAATTATCGTCTTCTATGTTTTTTAATAGGTAAGATTTTTCTTAATCGCCTTTCTTTATATTTTCCTTTTTTGGATAGGTTTTTGGCAGTCTGCCTTATAGTTTTTATAGCAATTATATTTAAGTTGCCTTGTAATAAACCTAATTCAAGTTGAAGCATGGAATTATGAAATCTTTGGGTAAGTTCGTGACTTTCAGGCAGATTAATAATCCTTCCTATTTTATCAAAATCATTTATATCTTTATTTTCTATCCTAGGCCATAAATTAAAATCAGAAAACTTGGTGACTTCTTCAATAAGATTTTTTATCCTAAATTACTTTCTATCGAGCTTTTTACATCCTTATAAAGCTGCATTATAAAATTGTCCCCTAATTCCTTGTACTTACTATCAAACTTATCATTTTCTAAATATCTATTATTCTAATTTTTGTAAATAAGCTATCTCTTAGCACTTTGTTTTTCATCAAAGATTTTAATAACAAGATGTCACTACAGGGTAAAAAATCTAAAACAATATCAATAAACTTAAAAACTTAATTGTTTTTTATTTTGGTGGTTATTAAACATTATGTCTTTTAGCATTTTATTCTATATTCACTTTTTGCAAACAAAAAGATAATGATTACTTGCTCCTAGTAACTCTTCTTTATCACAATGAGCAAGGTGCCAATCAATATATCTTCCATAAGATAAGTTACTCATATCATTAATCTGATTTTGTAATAATTCAGAATATCCACTTGTGGCAACTTTTCTAATGATTATAAGATTTTCCTTTTCAAGCATTTCAATGCACTCTGATAATGTAAAGAAAATAAAGGGTCTATTTATAAGTCTTTGCTTTGTGGGATTATATCCTTCAGTTTCAAAAAAATTTGAATTATAGACCATTTCTGTCATTGGAATCATGTCATGGTTGATAAAAGATACTAGTATATGTCCTCCAGCTTTAACAACACGCTTTGCTTCACTAAGTGTATGTACTCTGTCTTCTTCGCTTGATAAGTGATACATAGGTCCAAATAGCAGGACTATATCGAAATATTCATCTTTTAGCTCTTCCATATTAAGTGAACTTTTATTTTCAACTGTAATATTCTGCAAATTATTCTTTTTGATTTTTTCTTTTATTTGTATATAGTTATTAGTTGCAGGTTCATAAGCAATAACTTTATTTACTTTTTCAGCCAAAGGGATACTGTAAACCCCAGTTCCTGCTCCAACATCTAGAATTTTTGAATCTTGACTAATATAATTAGAAATTTCTTTTAAGGTAGTAATTTTTTCAATCTGACCTGATTTACTAAATAGTCTTTTTTCTTCGTCAAAAAATTTATACAATTTCTCATTTCTAATAAAATCATTATCTATTTTTGAAATTTCTTTAAAATCCATTTTTTATTCCTCTTATATTTTTCGCAGATAACTCTAAAATCCATTCATCATCTTTACTATATGCCGTTGTCATAATTATGAAATAAGGTCCACTTCTTACATCTTAAATAAAATATTAGTACAATTAATAAATACATTTATTTTCATCAAATCTATTTTTTATACTTAATTTTCTCTATTCTGATAACTCTTTAATTCTAAATTATTTAACCTTTCTAGAGAAATTAGTTGTGCTCTAGCCAAGTTTCTTAGCTCAATCATTCTTTCTTTTTGACAAATTCCCTTTTCAATTAAAATCACATTATATGACTCCATATGGCAAGTACTAAGAGTTCATTAAGGCTTGCATAGTCCTTCATGTTTCTTTTTAGTTTTGGATTTTCTTCTCTCCGCTGTCTGGCTATTTTTTTAAATAATGCCACGTTTAACATATCAGCTTCACTTGCATATTTAAATGACAATTGTTCATTCGTCAAATCTTTTATCAAATATTCTTTGCTTGCATAAGTATGAATTTTATAATTTATCTTTAATATTTCTCTATGAAGATTCCATGATAGAGATAATTTTAAATTTTCATCTTCCTTTAATCTCTGATAATCTTTTATTATATATAGTTCAAACTCAGCTGATATCCAAAATGCAAATTTAAACGCAATATCTTTATGGACGAAAGTTCCTCCGCATCTTCCAAGTTTTGCAAATAATCCAATTACATTTGTTGTTTTTTGCCACTTTTGAGGTGATAGAGTAAAAGCATCGCTACCTGCTTCTTGTAATACCACTCGAATTCGAGGGGGTTAAAATTTGGATTGTTTAACTTACTCTCATATCCCTAAATATTCATAGTATTATAATTTCTCATACAATTGGCTACAACGACATTGAACTCTTGCTTATTTTTATATTTAGCTATATCTGTTAAGCTAATATAATCATTCTTAAAGTCTTCAGTATAAACTTGAATGCTAAATCCCTTAGCAGTAATCTTTTCCTTTCTAATCTTTGTCAACTTACTTCCTCCTTATACTGGTATACTCCTTACAATAATTATATTATTACCCTAAGCAGCACACCAAATATTTATTTTTTGAGTTTTAAACTTTGGTAGAAACTCTAAACTCCTTATATTTACATAACTATTTTCCTCTATCATTATTATGACACAAAAGCCGGGTTTCTTAATCTAATTGTGAAAGTATTCTAAATATGAATCGACTTTGTTTATGATAGTATCTTTAGCATCCTGAGTCCAGGATAGATAAACATTTCTTTCCATTGCAATAATCAATGCAATAAATGGCGCAATTAACTTTTCTAAATTTAACAATTGGTAATCAATGCCACCATACTCATCAATGAATAATTGTTTGTTTTCTTTAGAAAACCAATAAGTAACATTCAAAATATCCGATATATATGAACCTTTGCCAAGCATATTATAATCGAACATAAATGCTTTACTTTCATCTATGCTAACCACCATATTTGTATAATAGAAATCCTGATAGATAAGAGTCTTCTTAGCATTTCTCATTTTTTCACAAATTCTAGGATAAAAGTTCATAAAGTTTATAAACGATTTTTCATTAGATAAATCAAATTTATTAGCCATCTTATATAAATTTAATTCAGACAGATAATCCCATTGAGAATATAAATTGTTATCCTCAGCATATTTCATACCATTTTTATGGAGAAGTTTATACCATCTCGCCAAGGCCTTAATAATATTTTTATTTTCAAAATCTTCCTTCTGACCTAAACGAAATTCAAATGATCCATTAATATTTTCAAGAAGAATTGAAGATTGTGTACTTCCAAACACTTGAATTGTCGGAATATTCAAGGATTTTAGAGTTTGATAATAACTAATTTCTCTACGAAATTCTTTATTGTAGAAATATTTTAATACATATGAATGACCTGGTGTTTCAACACGATATACACCAATTCCATCTTTTTCTCGAATCAAATTGACTTTAGTATTTTCTAATTGGTATTCTATTAATTCTTCTATAATTTTTTTATCATTAGTCATATAAATATCCTTTTCCAATAAATTATGAACCATCTCTTATTAGTTTTCTAGTAGAATGATTGAAAGCCAATGTCCATCTTACTATCTGCCATTATCACAATTATGACAAGAGACCCAGGCGTTAAATCTACTCATCACTTAATATATTAATGTAATATTTAGGCCTTTCAATTAAATAACCAGCAAATAAATTTTCCATATCTGATAAATCTCCTTTAGTATGATGTTCGTTAAAATCTTTATAGTAAGAAACTCTATTAGTAAACTTAATATCAATAGGAGGGTAGCCTGTTTTAATTAGCTCTAAGTTGACCAAGAATCTTCCAGTCCTTACATTTCCATCTATAAATGGATGAATTGCTTCATATTCAATATGGAATTTATTCAAATTTGAAACAATATTTTCTGAAGCTTCTTGATATCAATTTAATAACTCATTCATCTTGGGCTCTCTTAAATAGGGTTGCACTGATTCATACTTAACTCTCATTATACCTTAACTCTCATTATACGAGCAGGAACTGTTCAATAAACTTCTCTATCATCTTTTTTATCTGATAAAATCAAATAATGTATTTGCTTAATAATACTCTCTGTTAATTGTGCTTTCTCTTTTACTAAGGACCTTACAAAATCAAAAGCTTCTTTGTGACCTATTGCTTCGAGGTAATATTTTAAGGGTTTTCTGTCAATCGTCAGCCCCTTAAAACCATATCTTTTTCTCTTAGGGTTAGTGTATTCCTTTCAATAGCATTAGAGTTAAAAGTATATTCAACTTTAAATTCTTCGTTTAGTCCTCTAGCCTTCCCCAAGTTAGTGGACGTTTGTTATCTAATATCTTTTTATTCTTTTCAATTTTAAACAGTAAATCATCAACTTTTTTCAAACATCCATCTTAGATTTTTTTCACTTGAAGGAATCTACCAAAGTTTGCCTCTACGAAAAGCAACTGGAATTTTTTCCTCTTTCAAGAGCACTCATATTCTTCTATCTGAAATTTCCCATTTCTCTGTGGCTTCTTTTATACTAATACATTTTCATCACATAAAGCATATTATAAAAGGCTTTTTCAGAATGAAATAAATCGTTTTTCGGAATAAAGGAATCTATGTAGGTAAATAAAATAACTACTCTATTTCAGTAAGTAGTGTAAATGTCTCAGGAATATTAAATATTTCATCTTTTAAAAACAAAGGATAAAAATATAAATCTGTTAGTGAATCAAAGTATAACCATTCAAAGTCATGGGTATGGTTACCTTCTTGTAAAGTAAATTTATTTCCCTTTTGTGAAATAGATGTATTTTCAATATCCATTAAAAAGTAAATACACAGCTCATGATATTGAAGTTTATCTACATTTTCTCGAAAGAAAGCTTGGTTAAGCCATAGCGGTCTAATAATCGAAGCATCTATTTCAAGCTCTTCCTTTATCTCACGAATGATTGCATCTTCTGCTCGTTCCCCTATCATAACTCGTCCACCTGGCAAATAATAATAAGAGGATCTCTCGTCTTTCATCGCCAAAATTTTATTTTCTTTGATGATTATCCCACATACTCTATAATTAAATTTTTCTTTATTATTTATAAAACTAATATCCATCTTCTCTCCTAATACACGTTATTTCAAGTTGGTTTTTAAATTATCGTTCAAATTCTATTAATTGTTATTTTTATTTTTTTGTAGAGGCTCTAAAACCAAGTATCCATCGTAACTATCTGACGTTGTCATAAGGTGAAACGAAACTCACAAGCTGGATCTATTATTAAATCATCAGCTTTTGTCTAACTAGTTCTACTATCATTTTTATAATATATCTTGGTGTGCGAAGAAGTTTGGATAAAAGGTATTCGTAGATATTTCCTTTTATGTCGTTATCTTCTGTAGGAAGTTCATCTATAGCCTTCTACTATTTTTTGTAAAGTTTTAGCCTTATTTATTTTGACGTTTTCATCTTTTTCGAGGTTTATATCTCTTTCATCAAGACATTTAATAAAAAATAGGTATGTAATTTGCTCTATATTTGTAAGTGGTTGGTTTAACCCTCTATACACAAGGTAGTCCAGATGGAGTCCACCTTATTTCTAATTTCTCCTATTAACATAAATCTCTAATTTTTTATGTCATTATACTATAATTTATGTAAATTTAAGCAATAGAAAAGACCCAGCAAGGGCCTTTCTACGATTATGGTTTGATATTTTTACCAAGCAGGTATCCAAGCTCCACCTGTGAATTTCTCGTAGTCTTTTTTTGTTTCGTCTGTTTGATAGTAGTTTCTAACAAAGTCATTTAATACTTTATCATCTTTTCTATCTTTTTTAGCTACGATTATATTAACATATGGGTTGTCATCTGTTGGTTTTGATTCTTCAAATTTTAGTGCTGGAAACTCTGTTGCAATCTTTGAGTCAAGTGCAAAGGTGTCATTTACTACAGCAAGAGCTGCCGATTCTAGGTTTCTTGCTGTTTGTGAGGCATCTACTTCAATTATTTCAAGTTTTTTAGGGTTTTCTGAAATATCTGTTACAGTTACTGGATCTCCTTTTTTGCCATTTACTTTTATAAGCCCTGCATCTTGAAGTAAGAATAAGGCTCTTGCTCCGTTTGATGCATCATTTGGAATTACTACTTTATCACCGTCTTTTACTTCATCAAGTGACTTGTATTGTTTAGAGTAGATTCCTAAAGGTGCAAGCATTGTATTTCCTATAGATACTAAATCTGTTCCATGGTCTTTGTTAAATCCTTCTAGGAACTTTTTGTGTTGATAGGCATTTAGGTCAATATCACCTGCTTCTAGAGCTTCGTTTGGCTGGTTATAGTCGCCGAATACTACAATTTCAATTTTATTGCCTGTTTTTTCTTCATATCTTTTAGCAACTTCTTTTAATACATCATTAAATTCTCCAACAACACCAATTTTTATGGTTTGTTTTTCACTTGCTTGTGTAGAATTTGATGTATCATTTGAAGCTGCCTTTTTGCTATCATCTTTATTATTATTTCCACACGCTGTTATTCCAATAATTAGTGCAAGACTTAATCCGATTTTTGCTAGTTTTTTCATTATTCTCTCCTTATTTTACCATGCTGGTATTTCTGAACCTTTTGATTCTTTTTCTACTATTTTTTTTGTTTCGTCTGTTTGATAGTAGTTTTTAACTATATTTTCTAAAGTTTTTGAGTCCTTATCTTCTTTTTTAGCTGCTATTATATTTACATAAATTGCTTTTGCCGGATCATTTTTATCTTCAAGATAGATTGCATCTTCTGTTGGAATAAATCCTGCATCTACTGCCATCCCTGAGTTTATTACTGATGCCTTAACTTCTGTTAGGTTTCTTGCTGTTTGTGAGGCATCAAGTTCTATTATCTCAAGGTTTTTAGGGTTATTTTTAATATTGGCAACTGTAATAGCATCTCCTTCTTTTCCATTAAGCTCTATTAGGCCTGCTGATTGAAGTAAGAAAAGTGCACGTGCTCCATTGGTTGGGTCGTTTGGAATAGCGATTTTATCACCAATTTCAATTTCTTTTACATCTTTAATCTTATCTGAGTATATTCCCATTGGTGCAAGTAGGGTGTCTCCTATAGATACTATGTCTGTCTTATGGGATTGATTATAGTCTTCCAAGAATTTCTTGTGTTGGAAAGCATTAATGTCAATATCTCCTGAATTCAATGCCTCGTTTGGTTGATTATAATCTGAAAAAGATATGATTTCAATTCTCTTCCCTGTGTCTTTTTCATATCTTTTGGCTATATCTTGCCATACCTCGTTTTTTTCACCAACTACACCAAGTTTAATAGTATCAGCATTGGCAAATCTGTCTTCTGCTTGACTTTGATTTGAAGAGTTATTACTTTCTACATTTTTATTACTACTATTATTTGAACAAGCTGTAACTGAAAGTATAAGTCCAAATGTAAGTGCTAGTTTTGTAAGTTTTTTCATCATTTCCTCCTATATTTATTAATGTGATGTTTTCTTTATTAATAAATTGGCTATACCCTGTATAGCATATACAATTATTAAAATTACTATTACTGAAATTATTACAACATCATTTTTATATCTGTTATAGCCAACTGCTATGGCAAGATTTCCTATTCCTCCTGCCCCTATAGTTCCAGCCATAGCTGTAAGACCTAGAAGGGAGATAAGAGTTATGGATGACGCCCTTATAAGTGAAGGAAGACCTTCTCTTAAGTAAACTGCTGTTATTATTTCAAAAGGGGAGTTTCCCATAGCTTCTGCAGCCTCTATTACTCCTGGATCTACTTCTGCAAGTGCTTGTTCTACTTGTTTGGCAAAAAATGGCACACATGAGAAAACTAAGGGTACTATTGCAGCTGTTGGCCCTATCCTTGTTCCTACTATTATATTTGTAAGAGGGCTTATTACAGCAAGAAGTATGATAAAGGGTATAGCTCTGAAGAGGTTTGTTATTTTATCAAGGATTGAGTAAACTTTTTTATTTTCTAAAATCCCCCCATCATTTGTTACAACTAAAATAACTCCTATTATAAGTCCAAATATTCCAGAAAATATAGCTGATAAGATAAGCATATAAAATGTTAGGCCTATATCCTCAAATATCCTATCTTTTATTGAAAGTGCATAATCAAAGTATTCCATTACTATCTCCTAAAAAAGTTACATTCGTTCCACCTGATATTAGATACTCAACGGCTTGATCAATTTTTTCTTTATCTCCCTTAAAGGTTACTATTAGGTTTCCTACAGGAGTTCCTGTTATAAACTCGATATTTCCTGCAAGTACATTTGTCTTTATAGAAAATTTCTCATAGATTTCATTTATAACTGGTTCTGTTGTACTCTCTCCTACATAAGAAAGTTTAACTAGGGACTCATCAGGTCCAAGTGCTGATATATTATTTTTGACTTCTTCTATGGTTTGGTTTACATTAGTTGAAGTTTCAACAAAATCCTTAGTGAGTTTGTTTTTTGGATTTGAGAAAATTTCAAGCGTTGTTCCCTCTTCTACAACTTTCCCATCCTGCATTACTGCAACCTTATTACACAAGTCTTTTACAACTTCCATTTGATGAGTGATTATTACTATAGTAAGGCCGATTTTATCTTTTATTTCTTGTAAAAGGGCAAGGATCTGCTTGGTTGTCTTTGGGTCAAGGGCACTTGTTGCCTCATCACAAAGAAGAATCTCAGGATCAGATGCAAGAGCTCTTGCTATGGCACATCTTTGTTTTTGTCCTCCTGAAAGCTCTCTAGGATAAGAGTTTGCCTTATCCCCTATTCCTACAAGCTCTAGCAACTTTTGAGCCTTTTCTAGTTTTTCTTTTTTACTCTTTTGATCTTTTCTTATCGGAAATATCACATTGTCTATTACAGTAAGATTATTAAGTAGGTTAAAATGTTGAAAAATCATTCCGATTTTTTTACGTCTTTTTCTTAATTCTTTATCTGAAAGCTTTAGAAAATCTTCTCCATTTACTATTACTTCGCCTTCTGTTGGTTTTTGTAGAAGATTTATACATCTTACTAGGGTTGACTTTCCAGCCCCCGAAAATCCCACTATGCCAAAGGCATCTGCCTTTTCTATTTTAAGACTTACCTTATCGACTGCCTTAAAGCCATCAAAGTCGACACTTATATCTTTTAATTCTATCATTTATTCCTCTTTCTAATTATTTAAAAAGTCTTTTACAAAATTAACTGCATTAGCTATTGCATAGTATAGTGCATCATTATCAAGATCAAATATATCTGTGTGGACTCCTGCTCCAGCTCCAACATCTTCATTTCTAACTCCAATTTTTACGAAAACTGTAGGACATAGTTTAGCATATCCAAAAAAGCTTTCTCCACCAAAGGATCTTTCTACCTCAACAAGAGAGTCTTCAAATAAGTTTTCTAGAGAATTTCTTGCAAATAGTGCAAGCTTTTTATCATTAAAGACTGGGTAGGCAACAATTCTTGTAAAGTCATTAAATCTTACCTTACAGCCATAAACTGAAGCAGTGGCACTAACCACTTCTTTAAGCTTATCTAGAGCCCTTTCTCCAACCTCATCTTTGAAAAATCTTAGGGTTGCCTTGAGATTTGCCTTATCTGGTATTACATTTGAAGCATGACCTGCATTTATAGCCCCTATACCTAAAGTAATAATCTCCTCAGGATTAAAACCTGTTGCCCAAGTTGTTGTTAGAGCATTTATGATGCTTGTGAGGGCTGTTATAGGAGAAATTAGTAAATCAGGTCTTTTACCATGACCACCACGACCTATAACATCAAAGTCAACTCCTACGCTTCCTGCATAGACTGAATCAAGAGGTATACCTATTTTTCCAACAGCAAGGTCTGTATCAATATGGTTTCCATATATTGCATCAAATCCTACATCCTTTAGATGCTCAATCATTGGATAGATACCAGAACCAGTTTCTTCACCTTCTTCAAAGATAAAGTATATTTTTCCAGAAAGTCTATCTTTAAGGTTTGTTAGAATTTTTGCACTTGTAAGTACTATTGCCATATGAGCATCGTGACCACAAGCGTGCATTACGCCAGGATTTTTAGATACTTTCTCTTTTTTTCTATTTAAGTTAAATTCACTTTCATCTATAGGAAGGGCATCTATATCTGTCCTTATTCCTACAATTTTACCTGGCCTTTTAGTATCAAGAATTGCAACAAAGCCAGTTGAGTTTTGTACTTCTTCAATTTCAAGGCAAAGTTTTCTACACTCACTTATCAGAAATTTTCTTGTTTTAAATTCCTTACTTGATAGTTCAGGAAACTCATGCAGGTAATTTTTGACATTCTTAGCAAAGTCTAGATTTCCTTTAGATAAATCTTTTATTTCTTGACCACTTATTCCTATATCTTTAACTGCCATTTTTATATCCTTTCTCTTGATTTTTATTTGTAATAAAAAAGTCCTTATCATAGCCTAAGCTACAATAAGGACGAAAATTTTCCGCGTTACCACCTTTTTTGCATTAAAAAATGCCACTTCAGATACTAGCATATCCTAACCCTGTAACGGGAGTTCCCGTATAAGTCTAACTATCGACTTATCCCATCTGAGGCCATCTTCATCACATTTCTCATCCACCCTTCTCAGCTAAACAGGGCTCTCTGTAGAATAATCCACGTAATTACTCTTCTCTTTGTCTGGTTTATTTTAGTCTAATTCGATTTGATATTGTAATAATACTATTTTTTCTTGAAGCTGTCAAATATTTTTTTATAATTTATTATTAAACTCGTAATTTATGAAAATAAATGCCTATTTTAAAGGATTTTTTATATAAGGCTAATATATATAGTTCGATGATTATTACAAATTTTTGAAAAATTTTAGCTATACTGTAGGCAAGTTAATAGGAAATCCATATATAATGATAAGTAAAGTATAATACTTGATACTTTTATAAGTTTTATCCTTATTTTTTAAAAAGATAACTAATCTTAAAGATTAATATAGGAAATTTGATTATATATTATAATTAATAAGCAATATATAGTAGTATCATCTTTTAAAATTTCTCATTTATCCAAAGTCTTATAATCTTATATAAAATATAAATTTATACAAAAAAAGAAGTCCTAAAGGACTTCCCCATGGTTTTGGTAAAATAAATTCACTAATAATATACTGTATTTAAACATTTGTGCAAGTTATTCTACAGTAACTGATTTAGCTAAGTTTCTTGGCTTATCTACATCTATCCCCTTAGCATTTGATGTATAGTAGGCAAGTAATTGTTGTGGAATTACTGCAAGTACTGGATAAAGAGCATCAATTGTCTTAGGTAAGATGTAGGCATAATTTGATATTTCTTCAAGATGGTCATCTGGAGTACAGATTGCAAAAATATTTGCTCCTCTTGATATTACCTCTTTTACATTGGATATAGTTTTTTCTATAATATTTGATTGGGTTGCAACAGTTACAACTGGAGTACCTTCTTCTATTAAGGCTATAGTTCCATGTTTAAGCTCTCCTGCAGCAAAGGCTTCTGAATGGATATATGAAACTTCCTTTAGTTTAAGTGCACCCTCTATTACAGATGAATAGTCAAGACCTCGACCTAAATAAAACATTGATTCAAAGTCTTTAATTTCTTGAGCATATTTTTTAATATCTTCAATATTGTTTAGGATTTCTTTTACCTTTTCTGGTATAGCCTTAATCTCTTCTAAGATATTTTTATATTCATCTTCTGAGATTGTTCCTAGTTTTTTGGCAAAATCTAGAGCAAGCATATATAAAGATATAATTTGGGTTGTATAAGCCTTGGTTGATGCTACTGCAATTTCAGGACCTGCATAACAATATATTGTCTTATCAGCTTCCCTATCAAGAGATGATGCTACCACATTTGTTAAGACTAAAGTTTTTGCTCCCTTTTCTCTTGCAAGTCTTAGTGCCGCTAGAGTATCTGCTGTTTCACCTGATTGAGATGGAAGGATTATTAGAGAGTTTTTATCTATAAATGGATCGTTGTATCTAAACTCACTAGCTATATCAGTTATAACTGGAATTTTAGCAAACTTTTCAAAGGCATAAGCTCCAACTATTCCTGCATTGTAGGCAGTACCACAAGCTACCATATAGATTTTATTAAAACCTTCAATCTCCTCTTTAGTAAAGGCATTTTCCCCAAAATCAATATCTCCCTCATGCATCTTATATTTTATAGTATCAGCTATAGCTCTTGGTTGTTCATTGATTTCTTTAATCATGAAATGGTCATAGCCTTCTTTTGTTGCATCTTCAAATGAAAATGTAACCTTTGATATTTCTCTTTCAATTTCTTCATTATCTCTATTATAAATTGTGTACTTATCTCCATTAATATCTACAAGGTCGCCATTGTCAAGATAAATTACATCTTTAGTATATTTTATAATAGATGGAAGGTCGCTTGCTGCAAGGATTCCACTTTCTGTAAGACCTAAAACTAGTGGACTTTCTTCCCTTAACACTATAAGCCTATCATCTTCATTTTCTGAAATAATTCCTAAAGCATAGGAACCTCTTAAGTCAAGTCTCGATTTTTTTACAGCTTCAAGTAGGTCTCCGTCATAGTATTTTTCTATCAAAACTGCGACTACTTCTGTATCTGTATCTGACTTAAACGTATATCCTTCCTTTTTAAGACCTTCTTTTAATTCATTGTAGTTTTCAATAATACCATTGTGGACTACTGCAATCTTACCATCATTTGATAAATGTGGGTGGGAGTTTATGTCTGAAGGACCACCATGAGTTGCCCATCTTATATGGCCAATTCCAAGATTTCCTTCAATAGGGTTTTTTTCAAGTTCATCTTTTAAAACCTTAACTTTACCACTTTTCTTAACAGTAGACAATTTACCGTCCTTAATTAGAGAAATTCCAGCTGAGTCGTATCCTCTATATTCTAGTCTTTCTAAACCTTCTACAATTACATTTCTAGCATTTAAATTTCCCTTATAACATACTATTCCGCACATAGTATCCTCCTTAAATATTTAATTTTAGAGGTCACTTTATTTCTTTTGTGATAGGAATTTCTTCCTACTTTTGTGAAATACTAAGCCTGTGAAAGCCATGGAGCACCCGCCGAATTTTCGATAGCTCCATTCCTCGTCATCCCTTAGGGATCTGGCGCTAATTTATTTTTTTACCTCGTGTTTAATTATACGATAAAATTGTGAATAAATAAAGTATTTGTAAAAGTCATAAATAAAACCTAAAGGTTTTTGTTAAACTTTACACAATTCTACATAAGTATATCGAAATTTTTATACTAAGAAAATTAGACAAAAATACAGAGTTAGTAAAATTAACCCTGTATATTTTCTAATATTTATTTTCCAAAAAAATCTTTAGTTTGGTTTCTTACCTCTTTTACCAAGATTAATAAAGCAATTATATTTGGAATTATAACAAGTCCCATTGCTATATCTTGAATTGTCCAAACCAAATTAATTTTTCCAAGACATCCTACGATACAAAGAAATGGATAAACATATTTTACTTTTGAAGTAAATTTTTCTCCATATGCATAGGTAAATGATTTTGCAGCATTAAACCATTGACCCATAAGTGTTGTAAAACAAAATATTAATAAGGCAAATATAGCTAAATATGATAATGGTTTAAATACAGTAGATATAGCTGTTATTGCCATGTTTGATGCTAATATACTTTCTCCATCTATAGGAATTTGGGAAACACCTATAGTTATAGCTGTAAGTGAACAAATAACTATGGTATCAATGAAAACTTCAGTAACACCAGTAATTCCTTCTTCAACAGGATGATCCACTATAGCTGTACCATGTGCAAATGGTGCAGTACCTTCACCTGCTTCATTTGAATACATACCACGTGCTATACCATATTGCATGGCTCTTGCAATAACCAGTCCACCTACTCCACCACTTGCAGCTTTAAAAGAAAAAGCTTGATTGAATATATTAAAAATAACAATTGGAACATTCTTTATATTTACAATAATCACAAGTAAGCAAAGAATTACATACAAAATTGACATAATAGGTACAAGACTTGTTGCAACTTTGGCTAATCTTTTCAATCCTCCTATAGCAATAATAAAAAGTAATATTGTTAATATAATTCCTGTCATTAAATTATTGAATTTAAAATTGTCATATAGGATTGTTGCTATTGTATTTGATTGAACTAAGTTCGCACCCATCATCTTTATAGTCATGAGAATTGCTATAATTATACCCAAAAATGGCGCTTTAAGCCCATCTCTTATGTAATACATAGGACCGGATAATATATTTTTATCTTTATCCTCTCCTCTATATAGTTGAGATAATACTATTTCACCATATTTTAAAGCCATACCAAAAAAAGCAGCCAACCACATCCAAAATATGGCTCCATAACCACCAGATACTATAGCTGTTGCAACACCAACTACATTTCCTCCACCTATGTTACCAGCCAAAGTAACCATCATAGCTTGAAAAGTTGATAAGGAGCCCTCTCTTTTTTCAATATTTCTTTCCTTAAAACTTTTTATTAATGTGCTTTTTATTATATATTTAAAGTGCCTTACTTGAACAAAATCAGTTGCTATGGTGTATAGAATACCTAATCCTAAAAGAACAAAAACTAACCAATTACCCCATAATACTTTATTTATTTTTTCTAATATCAGTTCTAAATTTTCCATAAAGTTCTCCTTATTTATTTGTTAAATTATAAATTTTTTCAGGATTATCTGTGATAATTCCATCTAGATCATAATCTAGGTACTTTAAGTAATCATATTTTTGCTTAGATGACATCCATGCATTTACCTTTATACCATTATCATGCATCATTTTCACCAAGTCTTTATTAATTGTATTAATTAGTGGGTGAAAATAAGATATTCCATTATCCTTTAGGTATTTTATAGGATTTGCAAGAACTGATTCTTCAAGAAATCCAAGTTTTAAAGTTTCATCAATTTCTTTCATTCTCATAATAGATTCATGATTAAATGATGAAATTATAACCCTATCTTTAAGATCATATTCTTTAATCATATTATAAATTTTTTCTTCAATGCCTTGATAAAAGATTAACCCATTTTTAATCTCAATATTTGTTATTAGATTGCTTGTCTTAATAAAGTCAAAATACTCCCTAAGAGTTGGAATTTCTTCTTTATATTCTTCATAATCAAAAGATGCATTTAATTTCTTTAATTCACTTAAAGTTTTATCTTTAACAAGGCTATCTTCACCACAAGTTCTTAATAAATTTTCATCATGGATTATTACTAGTTCACCATCTTTACTTAAGTGTACATCAAGCTCTATACCATCTGCTTTATATTCAAGAGCCTTCTTGTAAGCTAGCATAGTATTTTCTGGAAACTTTTCTTTGAAACCTCTATGTGCGTAATTTAACATTTTTACCCCCTATAATAAAATAAGCCCAGCAATAATTAACTGGACTATTATTTATATAATAGCATATTTAACATTGCTGTCAATATTTTTTTTATATTCTTAAATAATCATAAATTTACCTGTTAGACATAAAAAAGGGACCGTTACAGAATGAATTAATCATTTCAAAATCATTGCAAGCTCCTCCACGAAAATTTAGCATCCATGAGCCATTAGGATATTTTCAAATTGTCTATGAGTAACTTGTAATAATGAACATTAGAAATTCATATTTTGCAACAGTCCCTTTTATAAAACACTTAGTAATTCATATGATATTTTTAGGATTTATCAGCTTATTTATTTTCCATTTTTAGGTATGATTCGTACCTATCTTTTGCAGCTTCTTCTGCTTCTGCATAGAGTCTGTCAGCATCTTCTGGGAAGGCTTTCTTAAGGGAAGCATATCTTACTTCTCCTTGTAAGAATTCTTGGAATGATTCTGTAGGCTCCTTACTATCTAAAACAAAAGGATTCTTTCCTTCTTCTTTAAGCATTGGATTGAACCTCCATAAGTGCCAATAACCACTTGCTACAGCTTCTTTTTCTCTTCTTTGGGTCTTACCCATACCTGCCTTTATACCATGGTTTATACATGGTGCGTAGGCAATTATGATTGAAGGACCATGGTATGATTCTGCTTCTTTTATAGCCTTAAGAGTTTGGGCTTGATTTGCTCCCATTGCAACTTGTGCTACATATACATATCCATAGCTTGTCATCATAAGTCCTAGGTCTTTTTTCCTTACTTTCTTGCCACTTGCTGCAAATTTAGCTACAGCTGCAAGAGGTGTTGCTTTTGAGCTTTGCCCACCTGTATTTGAGTAAACTTCTGTATCAAATACAATTATATTTATATCTTCCCCACTAGCTAGTACATGGTCTACTCCTGAGAAACCTATATCATAAGCCCAACCATCTCCACCATAAATCCATATGGATTTTTTAACTAGGTAGTCTTTTAGTGATTTAATTCTTTCCAAAATCCCATTTGCTTCGTCATTATCAGTTTTATTTCCTAGAAGTGCTCCAATCTTTATAGCTGCTTTCTTGCTCTCTTCAAAATCATTGTTATTTTCAAGCCATTCGTTAAATACTTCGTTAAGAGCAGATGTTACTTTAAGTCCTATAAACTTCTTCATTAATGTTTCAAGTAAGAACTTGTTAGATTTTGTTGCTAGAAGCATACCGTAGCCATACTCTGCTGCATCTTCAAATAAGGATGATGCCCAAGCTGGGCCTTCACCCTTGCTATTTGTGCAATATGGCATTGATGGAACTGATGAGCCCCAGATTGATGAACATCCTGTTGCATTTGAGATGATTTGATGATCACCATATAGTTGAGTTATAAGTTTTGCATAAGGTGTTTCTCCACAACCTGCACAAGCTCCTGAAAATTCAAGAAGTGGTTGGCTAAATTGTGAATTCTTAACATTTGTTGGTGCTATTTCGTCATTCCTATATCCAACTTGACTATGGGCAAATTCCCAATTATCTGCTTCTTTTTCTATTTGTTCTTCTATTGACTTCATTTCTAAGGCTTTTTTAGGAGCTGGACATACATCAACGCAGTTTCCACATCCCATACAGTCATATGGTGATACTTGGATTCTAAATTCATATCCTTCTAGACCTTTTCCTATAGCTTTTTTAGTTTCAAATCCTTCTGGTGCCTTAGCTTTTTGTTCTTCATCTAATAAAAATGGTCTAATTGTTGCGTGTGGACAAATATAAGAGCATTGATTACATTGGATACAATTGTCTATATTCCATTCTGGAACGAATAAGGCTATACCTCGTTTTTCATATCTTGATGTTCCAGGCATGTATTGACCATCATCGTATGGAAGGTATGTTGAAACTGGAAGTTCATCTTCTTTTAAGTTTATGATTGGCCTAACCATATTTTTGATAAAATCAGGTTCATTTTCATTTACATTTTCTTCATCATCTTTTAGGTCTTTCCATTCTTCTTTTACTTTTATTTTTTGTAATTGTTCACTAGCACGATCTACTGCCTTATTGTTCATATCAACAATATCTTGACCCTTCATACCATAAGATTTTTCTATAGAATCTTTTAGATATTTTATTGCATCATCTATAGGGAGTACTTCTGATAAGATAAAGAAGGCTGTTTGAATAACCATATTTGTCCTATGTCCTAGTCCAACTTCTTGGGCAATCTTTGATGCGTTTACTGTATAGAATTTGATATTTTTCTCAGCTATATCCCTAAGCATTTTGTTTGGTATATGATCTTCAAGTTCATCTTCTGACCAAATTGTGTTAAGTAAGAAGATACCACCTTCTTTAAGATTTTCTACCAAGTCATATTGTCTAACATAGGCTTGAGGTGAGCATGATACAAAGTCTGCTTCATCTATAAAGTATGCTGCATGAATTGGGTTTGGTGAAAATCTTAAGTGACTCATTGTAAGCCCATTAGATTTCTTTGCATCATAATCAAAATAACCTTGAGCAAACATATCTGTATTATCTCCTATAATTTTTATAGCAGATTTGTTTGCACCAACTGTACCATCTCCACCATTACCCCAGAAGATACAACGTCTTGTTTGTCCATCTGAAATTACAAAGCTTTCGTCTGTTTCAAGTGATGTGTTTGTTACATCATCATAAATACCTATAGTAAAGTGATTTTTCATCTCACCTTGTAGGTTGTCAAACACTGATTTAAAGTGAGCAGGTCTTGTATCTTTTTGTCCAAGTCCATATCTACCAGCTATTATTTTTGGATTTCTACTAGAGTCTGAGAATGCTTCTAACACATCTAAGTATAGTGGTTCTCCAGCAGATCCTTTTTCCTTTGTCCTATCTAGTACTGCAATCCTTTCTACTGTTTCTGGAATTGCTTCAAGTAAGTGTTTTGTAGAGAAAGGTCTATAAAGGTGAACTTTTACAAGCCCTACTTTTCTTCCCTCTTTATTTAGCTCATCTACAGTTTGTTGGATAGTATCTGTACCAGAACCCATTGCAACAATTATATCAGTAGCATCTTCAGCTCCTACATAGTTAAATAAAGAATAATCTGTTCCGATTTTTTCATTTATCTTATTCATATATGAAATAACGATTTCTGGTAATCCAATATAAGCCTTATTTTGAGCTTCAGCTCTTTGGAAATATCCACTCTTTTCAAATACTCCACGCATAAATGGTCTATGTGGATTTAAGGAATCGTTTTTAAACTCATCAACAGCTTTCCAATTTACCATATCTTGAAATTGGTCATAATCCCATACATCTATCTTTTGAATTTCATGACTTGTTCTAAATCCATCAAAAAAGTTTACAAATGGAATTCTAGCCTCAATTGCTGAAAGATGCGCTACTGGCGAAAGATCCATTATTTCTTGAACTGAACCACTCGCTAAGAAAGCAAATCCTGTTGCTCTTGCTGCCATAACGTCTTGATGGTCACCATACATATTGATAGTCGATGTTGAGACTGAACGAGCCGCCACATGAAATACTGCAGGAAGTCTTTCTCCAGCAATCTTATACATATCAGGAATCATTAGTAAAAGTCCTTGACTTGCTGTGTATGTAGATGTTAATGCTCCCGCTGCAAGAGATCCATGTACCGCTCCTGCCGCTCCCGCTTCATGTTGCATTTCTGTTACTGAAACTGGGTTTCCAAATAAATTTAATCTGCCATTGGCTGCCCATTTATCAATAAACTCTGGCATTGGTGATGATGGTGTAATAGGATATATGGCAGATACTTCACTAAAAGCATAGGAAACATGAGCCGCCGCAGTGTTACCATCCATGGTAACTTTTCTTCTCTTTATAGTCATTAAATACTCCTTTTAATATTTTTTTGATAATTTTGATCTTAACGATTAAAAATAGAACTCAAAAAAGAGTTCTATTTTTATTGTTTTACTAATTCATCTATATATTCTGCATTTGCTGCAGGATCTAGTTTGAATCCAGAAATCTTGTTTACAATACATGCTATAGCTGCATCTCCTGTAATATTACAAGCTGTTCCAAATGAGTCTTGAGCTACGTATAAAGCTATAATAAGAGCTGTCATAGGTTCTGTAAATCCAAGCATTGATTGAAGAATACCTAATGCTGCCATTACTGCTCCACCTGGAACTCCTGGTGCTGCTACCATTGTCACTCCAAGCATTAAAATGAATGGAAATATGTGTTGGAATCCAACATCTGATCCGTTAAGCATAAGAATTGACATTGAACAAGATGTAAGTGTTATTGTTGATCCAGATAAGTGTATTGTCGCACAAAGTGGAATAACAAAATCTGCTATACCCTTATTTACACCAATCTTATATGTTTGGTTAAGTGTAACTGGTATTGTTGCTGCTGATGATTGTGTACCTATAGCTGTCATATATGCTGGGATCATAGTCTTAATTTTACTAAATGGACTTCCACCACTTGCTGTACTAGCTATTGAAAATTGTGCAGTAATTGTTAACCAGTGAAGGATTATTACCATTATGAATACTTTTGAAAATACAGATAATACTGTTACCACTGTTCCTTGATAAGCCATATTTGCAAAAATACCACAAATATGAACTGGTAATAATGGAATTACTATTGATGATATAAGCTTTGTGATTATATCAGAAAATTCGTGTACTGCTTTTTTAAGAACATCAGCCTTAGCTGCTGCTATACCAACACCTAAAATGAATGAAATAATTAGAGCTGTTGTTACAGAAAATATTGGATCCATTGGTGATTGGAAAAATGGTTCTAGTACCCTTCCTGCATTATCTTCTGGATTAAATGAAATAGCTCCAACCTTGATAAAGTTAGGTAGTATAATTCTTCCTACAAAATATGTAATAGTACCAAACACAATTGTTGATAAGTATGCAATTCCTGCTGTAATTGCTAGTGTCTTTCCTGCTGAATCTCCTAAGTCTGCTATTCCTGGGATTACAAAACCCATAATAATTAATGGAATAACAAAGTTAAGGAAGTTGCCAAATAGACCATTAAAAGTAATTAATATTCTTACTAGGACTGCTGGTCCTACTAAACCTATTATAATACCTAAGATAATTGCAATAATAAGCCTTGGCAATAAACCTAATTTTTTCATTTTTTTCCTCCAAAATGAATTATTAATCTTAAGATCACCTAAATATTATCAAATTTACGTTTTCATGTCAACTTTTTAAGGCTAATTCCAAAGTCTTGTCAATTTTTATACATATTTGCTAAATATAATTTTTAATTCTAGTAATTTAAAAGAATTTAAATCTATTTTTAGTAATATTTTTCATAGAATCTTATGCTTTTTTATAAATTTCTTATTAAATTTTTAAAAATAGTTAGGTTTTCCTATAAGCCATGATAAATTATACTGTTAATTTTAACAATAATATCTTTATAATTTCACTCATTTTTTTAATTGTTTTCCTAAAATATATAATTTTTAACTTATAATCCTTGTCTTATAGTCTTTTTTACAAAATCTTCTATTTAGATATTTATTATTTTATCAAATCTATCTAAACTATCCTTAGTTATTTTGTGAGAGATAATTATAATAGTAGAGTTTAAAGAAAGAATCCTATCAAATACAAGTTTAGCATTTTTATCATCTAAACTTGCTACTGGCTCGTTTTTATTTTAAATATAAAAAAAGCCACAATATCTTGCAGCTTTTTTATAATTTTTTAATATCCCATTGGCATTTGTGGTGCTTCTGGTTTTTCTTTTGGTATATCTCCTATGGCTGCTTCTGTTGTAAGAATCATGCTTGCAATGCTTGTTGCATTTTCAAGGGCTGACCTTGTTACTTTTGTAGGTTCCACAATTCCCTTATCAAACATATTCACATATTCATCATCATAGGCATCATAACCTTCATTTTGTCCAGCTTTTTTAACGTTTTCTAGAACTACTGATCCGTCCATACCAGCATTTTCTACTATTTGTCTAAGTGGTGCTTCAAGAGCCTTGGCAATTATTTTTGCTCCTGTCTTTTCATCATTTTCAAGTGTTTCTTCTATTTCTTCTACCTTTTTGATAGCTTCTATTAGAACTGTACCGCCACCTGCAACAATTCCTTCTTCTACTGCTGCTCTTGTTGCTGATAGAGCATCTTCAATTCTATATTTTTTATCTTGCATTTCTGTTTCTGTTGCAGCTCCAACATTTATAACTGCAACACCACCTGCAAGTTTAGCTACTCTTTCTTGGTATTTTTCTTTATCATATTCAGAATCAGATGCTTCGATTTGACCTTTGATTTTTTCAACTCTTTCAGCTAATTTGGTTTTGTCACCTTTGCCTTCAACTATTACAGTCTTATCTTTATCAACTTTAACCTTTTTAGCAGAACCCAAGTCTTCTATTGTAGCTTCTTTTAACTCCATTGATAAGTCTTCTGAAATTACCTTGCTTCCTGTAAGGATTGCTATATCTTCAAGCATTTCTTTTCTTCTATCACCATAGCCTGGAGCCTTTACTGCAACTACATTAAATGTTCCTCTAAGTTTGTTTAAAACAAGTGTTGTAAGAGCTTCTCCATCAACATCTTCTGCAATTATTAATAGTGGTTTTGATGATTGAACTATTTGTTCAAGTAAAGGTAGGATTTCTTGAATATTTGAAATCTTTTTATCAGTTACTAAAATATATGGGTCATCTAAGTTTGCTACCATTTTTTCATTGTCTGTAGCCATATATGGTGATAAATATCCCTTATCAAATTGCATACCTTCAACTACATCAAGATAGGTATCAGTTGTTTTTGATTCTTCAACTGTTATTACTCCATCATTTCCTACTTTTTCCATAGCATCTGCTATAAATTTACCAATTTCAGGATCTGCTGATGAGATTGTTCCAACTTGTTCAATTGCTTTTTTATCTTCTACTTCTTTTGAAGATTCTTTTATATATTTTACAACTGCTTCACTTGCTTTTTTAAGACCTTTGTTCAATACTACTGGGTTTGCTCCTGCAGCTAAGTTTTTTAGTCCTTCTTTGATGATAGCTTGAGCTAAAACTGTAGCTGTTGTTGTTCCATCTCCTGCTACATCATTGGTTTTTGTTGCAACTTCTTTTACAAGTTGAGCTCCCATATTTTCAAATCTATCCTCAAGTTCAATTTCTTGAGCTATGGTTACACCGTCATTTGTAATAGTTGGTGCTCCATATGATTTGTCAAGTACTACATTCCTTCCCTTTGGTCCAAGTGTAACTTTTACAGCATTTGCTAATTTATCAATTCCTCTTTCAAGACCATCTCTTGCACTCTTACCATATTCTATATTTTTTGCCATTATAAAACTCCTATTCTACTACTGCTAATACGTCTTTGTATGCAATAACTACATAATTGTCTTTTTCGATTTTTACATCTGTACCTGCATATTGTGAACAAATAACCTTATCGCCTACTTTTAATGAATCTTTTTTATCATCATCGTTTAAAATATCATTACTTACAGCCACAACTTCGGCATATTGTGGTTTTTCTTGAGCTGATTCAGGCAAAACTATTCCTGATTCAGTTTTCTTTTCTGCTTCTAATTTTTTTATAACTATTCTTTCACCGATTGGTTTTAATTTCATTTTTCATCCTCCTTTTAGCACTCATTATCTTTGACTGCTAACTCTCAATATTAAGTATACGAGTAATAAAAAAAATTTCAAGTTTTATTTTCCTATAGCATTTTCTCTTCCATAATAGAATAGATATTGTTGGACATAACCTGCATTTTCTCCAAAATACTTATCAGCATATTCTGAAATTTGTTTTTTAGGAACTTCTTTTTTTATAAACAACGCCTCCATTACTCTTTTTATCCAAACGTCAACTGGAAATGTTTCTCTTTTATGAAAGGCAAAAAGCAAAATACAATCAGCTACTTTAGGACCAATGCCTGGAAGCTCTTGTAGTTTCTTTCTTAAATCTGGAGTTTTCATTTTTATATCTTCTTCAAAGTCAAAATATCCGTCATTTATTATATTTGCAGCCTCAACTATTCTTTTATCACGAAAACCAACTCTTGCAAATTCTCTTAAATCTTCTGACTTTGCCTTTGAAAGAGAAGCAGCAGTTGGGAAAGAATAATAATCTCTTCCCCTATATTCTCCAATATAGTCTCCATACATCTTGGAGATTATCCTAACAGACTTTTTAATCCTTGGTATTTGATTATTAGCTGAAATTATAAAAGAGATAAGTGTTTCAAAAAATTCTTGATTTAATATCCTTATTCCAGCTCCATATTCTGTAGCTTTTTTCAAAGTTTCATCTATTGAAATATAGTTTTTTATCTTTTCATAGTTTGTGTTAAGGTCAAAGTAATCATAGAAAATGTCATAAAATTCATCTAAACTAATATTATCTATAATCACCTTATCACCATCACTTTTGAGGTTGATAATTTTGCTCAAAAAAACCGCAGTAAATGAACCATCATCTTCTTCATAAAAGTTAAAACACTGCCCACATGTGAAGATATCCTTTGGGTCAAAGGATTCGTGAATTAGAATCAATTGACCCTTATCTTCTCTAATATTTAATTTCTTTTTACTATCTGTTTTAAATCTTGACATTAATACTTCCTTATCTAATTCTCAGTGCATGAACCGCAAGCCTTTGGTCTGCATAATCATATTGGCAAGTTGATAGGGTTATTATTTTATCATCTTCCCTAAAGTCTGGGCTTTCAAGATTTACTTCGGACTTATCCTTAAGTTTTTTAAAATAATTTAGCTTATATTCACCATCTCCAAAGGCTAAGCTTCTGTAGTCATAATCTGCTGGAGTTCCATATACTGAGAATATCTCATACTCTCTTAAACCCTTATCAGTTGTTATATAAATTGTTCTATTGTTTTGAGCATATTCTTGCTCCCTAAAATCCTTTAAGGCTGTAAACATAGAAGGTATATCTTCTAAAAAGTGACCATATATCACAGTATTGTCATCATTAAACTCTCTATCATTCTGATAGTCCATAAAAAGTGAACCTGCTATGTCATACTCTTTATTAATACCCTTTCTTAGATAAAATTCATTATCATTTGACTTCATAACAGGATAAGCTATATAAGTTCCTGGTATTTCAATAAATCCTGTCACATCGGAATTTTCTTCTTGAAGCTTTTTTAGTATAGCCAAGGACTTTTCTTCCTTTTGCTCAAAAGTTTCTTTGTCTTTTCCCTTTTTCTTATAATCTTTCTCTACACTTTCTACTATATCTGAAATATGTTCGTTATTCTTGTGGTTTGTATAGTAATCATAGCCTCTTTTTCCAAGAATTATTAAGCATACTATAATTATAATTACAAGAATAAATCTAAATACCTTTAGTAATTTATCTTTCATCTCTCCACCTTTATTTTTCTTCTCATATTAGTATAATAATATAAATTGAAGAATTTATGAAATTTAGTTAGGAGATAAATAAATGTCAGATTATAAATTATTTGTCGGATCAATGTGTCCACATTGTAGAAAAGTAGAAAACTTCATGGATGAAGAAGGTATAAATATAGATATAGTTAATATAAATGAAGATAGGGATGCTATGATGGAACTTATTAAAAATGGAGGAAAAAGACAGGTACCATGTCTATATCATGATGGAGAATATATGTATGAATCCAATGATATTATAGAATTTTTGAAAAGTTCAAAATAATAAAATCTAAGGGGACTTGTTTATCTTACATGTCTCCCTTTTTTATTTACCCAAAATTCACCTATACTTAATATAAAATATATTAGATTTTGTAATTATAAAAGAACTGTTTTGGGTATCAAGCAATAAAGGAGTTTATATGATTAAATTAATTGCAACGGATTGTGATGAAACACTCCTATCTTCAGATAGGACAATCCACGAAAGAAATAAAAAAGCCATAAAAAAAGCTCAGGATATGGGAATAAAGGTTATAATTGCAACAGGTAGAGGTCCATACCAACTTTTTAATATATTAGAAGAAATCGACATTGAGAAAGAAGATAGGTATTCTGTTTTATGCAACGGTGGACTTATTATGGATAATATGAGTAAAAAAATAGTCGATTCATCTCCTATAAAATATGATAAGGTTATGGAAATATCTGACTACTGTAAAAATCTTGGCATACATTTTGAAATATATACTGACAAACATTGTATTATAAGTCCGAATGGAAATAAGATTTTTGGAAACTATGATGGAGATATTTATAAATTTGTAGAAGATCCTAAAAAAGAGGATTTCATAAAAGATGAGATAATTATAAAAGTGCTCTTAAAAAACCATAACTTAAACTATCTTATGAGTCTTGAAGAAGATATAGCAAGGATTTGCGATTGGGACGTTTCTATCTCTTATTCATCAGATATATATATGGAAATAAATAGGAAAAATGTAAATAAGGCAAATGCTATTAAAAAGATTTGTAAGCACTATGGTATAAGTATGAATGAAGTCTTAAGTATTGGTGATAATTACAATGATAAAGAAATGTTAGAAGAGGCTGGATATTCTGCTGCTGTTCAAAATGCTCATCTTCTTCTTAAGGATGTATCAAAATATACAACCAAGGCAAACAATAATGAGGGAGCTGTAGGTGAGGCTATAGAAAAATTCGTATTTGATAAAAAACAACAAAAATAGAAGCCCACTTAGCCAAGGCTTCTTTTTTGTTTGCAATCAATTCAAAGAATCTTTTTTAAAGAAATATTTGTAAATACCATATATTAATATAACTGGAATTGCTATACTTAGTCCTAAAAGCATTAATGGAACTAAGATAAAACCTCCACAGAATATAATAGGAAAAGCTAGACCAAAAAAAAGTGATAAGATAAAACCCGCTAATTTAAGACCTATAATAATAACTATTATTCCTAGTATAATTTTAAAAACTTTATTATCCATCATAAACCACCTAATAAAAAATATCTTCTTTCTTTATAATTATCTTGTATAAAACATAAATTACTAGTAGGGGTATTATAACAGACACTATAACATTTATTGCAAATCCCAATAACTTAAGGGCTATAACAGCTATAAGGGCTAAAAATAAAACCCCTAGCACATTTTTTGCTTTATTATTCATAATAACCTCCTAATCTTAAGATTATTATACTTTGTTTTTTAAAAAAATCAAAGTTTGTCTTGATATTTTTAAATATTTTCATATGTTTTTTTAATATATGAATTTCATTTTAAATTTTCTTTATTTAATCCAATATCTTTATGTTTATTTCATCGTTGAATTCATCCCCTGGATTTAGGTATAAGGGATTGTTAATCTCTTTACTAAAAGCTGGTCCATTTAAACTTGGCTCGAGGCAAATATAATCACCATGAAAGTCAGTCCAAATAGCAAACGTATTCATCTTATTAGCCTCAATCCTTATTTTACTAAATTTCGCCTTAAATATAAGATAATCTCTTTTTATAAAAAAAGTATCTTCAAGCTTTACATCTTTTAAAGAAAGATTTTCAACGGTAAAATCATCACCTATACAAAAGTAAGGATGAAATCCTGGTGCTATTGGAAGTCTTTTCTCCGACTTATTTCTTATCTTAAAACTAGTCTTAAAATTCTTATCTGAAATCTCATATTCTATAAAAGTCAAAAGATTTTCAAATTTTTTCTTTCCATTAAGTTTAAACAGGACCCTTTTTTCATCTTTTTCTAGGACTTCCCAAAAAGAAATCCTACCATAACCATGTTGGTCTAAATCTTCAATATCACTTTTTCCAAAATTAGGCAGGCACGGATGCATACCTCCCCTTGTTTTAAGTTCATCTTTAATCTTTATTAAAAGTTTTGGAAAAAATACCGGATTTTTTTTGAAACTAAATTCTTCTACATATGCTCCATAAGAGTTTATAATAAGATTTAGTTTATCATTATTTAATATAATCTTCATATCTGAGTACTAAAAAAGGGGCTATTGCAGAATGAATTAATCGCTCCAAAATCATTACAAACTTCTCCAGACAATTTAACCTCCACAAGCGGAGTACCACCCTCAAATTGTCTATGAGAACTTATAATGATAGAACGTTAGAAATCCATAATTTTACAACAGCTCCTTATATTTGCTTATCCTCTTTTAGCAAGTTGACCATCAAGAATGTAAAGACCACCGTAATTTCCATTGATTCTTTCAAGTCTTGTAACAAGTTTTCCAAAATTATCTTCTTCTTCAACTTGTTCATCAACAAACCACTTTATAAATGAAATTACTCTTTCATCTCCTTCTTCTCTTGCAGCTTTTGCAATTTCGTGGATTCTTCTTGTAACTTCTTTTTCATGATCAAGGGCTACTTTTGCAACATCTAATAAATCTTCAAATTTATTTTCTGGTTGTTCAAGTGCTTTATAAAGTGGTTTATAACCTACTTCTAAAAGAAATCCCTCAATTTTTAAAGCATGTTCCAATTCTTCTTTAACTTGTTTGCCAAACCAATAAGCAAATCCATCAAATTCTATGTCATAAGCAAAGATTTGCATAGCCTTATATTCGTATGCTGATTGTAATTCAAAATTCATTTGTTCATTAAGCATATCTAGTAATTTTTCACTCATTACATTCTCCTTCCAAATAATCATCATATAAGATATATACCCCATATATCATGAAATTATTCTCTATTAATTCTTTTGTGACTTTGGTAATATTTGAAGAGATTATATCTATAGTAAAACTTGAATTTTTGATATAAATCCTATTAGATTTAACAAGATTTTTTTCTTTTAGGTAATTAAAAAAGCCAACAAGCTTACATCTATCACTTGTATCTGTAGTAAATGTTACAGGTATAATATTATTACTATTAAATTGTCCCTTATCTAATTTTTTAATCAATAGCATATCGCCCATATTATCTCTCCTTTTATAAAATTACCCAAAGAAAGATAATTGTAACATTTTTTTATTTATTTTTCTTTTTCTCTTCCATTTCTTTAAAAGAAAAAATACATCCACAATAATCTTGCCTGTATAAATTGTATTTTTTAGAAAAGTCTATTGAGTCCTTATAGCCATTTTTCTTTTTAAAATCAGAATAAAGATAATTTATCCCATATTCTCTTTCTAGAGTCTCCCCTATCTCATTTAACCAGTCACTTCTTTTGTAAGGAGATATAGAAAGGGTAGTAGTAAAATAGTCATAAGAGTTTTTTTTGGCATATTCCGCAGCAGACCTAAGCCTTAATTCATAGCATTTATAACAAGATTTACCACCTTCATGGTCATCCTTACGACTATCTACATAAGAATAAAAATCTTTTGGATTATTTTCTGGAAAAATCACCTTACTATTTAGGTCAATTTCATCTAGCAAAATTCTTACAGTATCAACCCTCTTATTAAGCTCACTTATAGGATATATGTTTGGATTGTAATAATATATATCTATATCAAAATCATTTCTTAAGCGACTTAATACACTTGAAGAACAAGGTGCGCAACAAACTTGGAGTAAAAGCTTGGGTCTATTCCCATTTTTTCTTATTTTTTTAATTATTTCTTCCATTTTTATATTATAATTTATTTTGTTCATAAAGTATTCTACCCCACTAATAAACTTATAAAAAGATATAAAAATCCTGATAAAAGCATTAAAAATATAGGATCTAGCTTTGTCTTTCTTATAATAATTAGAATAAAAACAAATAATAAAAGCATAATAAAATCCAAATTTTCCAATCTTATGCGATTTATATCAAAAAGTGCAGTCTTTAGTATATCAATACCAGCAGCAAAAATCATAGATACAACAGCAGGCCTTAAAAATCCTAGTACATTTTGCATAGTATCAAGATTTTTATATTTCGTATAAAAATAAGAAATAGTTCCTACTATGATAAAAGAAGGCGTAACACATCCTAAAGTTGCAGCAATAGCTCCAGAAAGCCCAAAAACCCTAGTACCTACAAATGATGCCGAGTTTATGGCAATAGGCCCTGGTGTCATCTGACTTATAGTTATAAGATTATTAAATTCACTAATTTTAAGCCAACCATTAGCATTTACAACTTCTTCTTGGATTAAGGGAAGAGCAGCATATCCTCCACCAAAAGAGAAAAGTCCTACCTTAAAAAAACTTATGAATAACTTAAGAAGCATGGTTTCTCCTTTCTATAAAAGAATACAAAAGCCCTGTTATTATAAGTGTAAGTATTATATAGATTATATTTACATTTAAAAATACATTTAATGCAAAAGAGCTTAAGGCTATAACATAGATTAAAAATGATTTTCCAACAATTACCTCTTTTATCATATCTATTACCACACTCATAATAAGAGCGGCAACTCCTGCTTGCATACCTTTTAATACTAAGGCTATATATTTATTTGATATAAAAGCCTCATAGAAAAATGAGATAAGAGATATAATTACAAGAGGAGGAATGACAGTTCCAAGTGTTGAAATTACCGCTCCTAAAATCCCAAAAAGCTTATAACCCACACTAATTGATGCATTAATAGCAACAGCTCCAGGTGATGACTGGGCGATTGCCGTCATATCAAGCATCTCTTCTTTATTAATCCAACCAAGCTTATTTACAAAGGTATTTTCCATCAAAGATAAGATTACATATCCTCCACCAAAAGTAAAAGCCGAAAGTTTGAGGGTATTTATAAAAAGTTTAAATAGTTTGTGTGTTTTTGACATAGCAAAATCCTTTCATATTTACATTTTACTATATTTTTATTAAATAGTTATTTTAAAATTTTCCCACCTATTTTTATACATTAAAAAAACAAGGAATAAAAATCCCTTGTTTGTAATATACTTCTTATCTCTTTGAAAATTGTGAAGATTTTCTTGCTTTCTTTTGACCGTATTTGTATCTTTCTTTCTTTCTTGAGTCTCTTGTAAGAAAACCTGCTCTTTTGAGAGCTTTTCTATATTCAGGATTTACTTCAAGTAGGGCTCTTGCTATAGCGTGTCTTATAGCTCCTGCTTGTCCATTAAATCCACCACCTTTTACATTAACTTTGATATCATAGTTTGATTCATTTTCTGTTAATTTAAGAGGTGCTTTTGCTATAACTTTTAATGTGTCATATGCAAAATAATCATCTAAATCTCTACCATTTACTAAAAGACTTCCACTACCTGGTTTCATTGTAACTCTTGCTACTGAAGTTTTTCTTCTACCTGTAGCTTGATATATAATATCTGCCATCTAAATCCCCCTTACTTTAAATCCAATACTTCTGGGTTTTGAGCTTGGTGTGTATGTTCACTACCTACAAAAACCCTAAGTTTTTTGGCCATTTGTCTACCTAATTTGTTATGTGGAAGCATACCCAACACAGCATGTTCTACAATCCTTTCTGGATGTTTGTCCATCATATCAAGGTATTTTGTAGTCTTAAGTCCACCTGCATAGCCAGAATATCTCTTATATTCTTTTTGGTATTGTTTGTTTCCAGTAAGAATGACTTTTTCAGCATTTACAACTATCACATAATCACCTGTGTCAGTATTTGGAGTAAATGTTGGTTTGTGTTTTCCTCTAATTATAGATGCAACTTGTGTTGCAAGTCTACCTAGTACCATATCTGTAGCATCAACTACATACCATTTTGGTTCGATTGTTGACTTTGTAGGTACATATGTCTTTTGATTTTTCATCAAGTTCCTCCTTAAATATTTTGCCTATCTACTTTGATACCGCTCGGATAGGTGGCGGTTTTACTCGTCCTGGCATTTATAAATCGCCTCCAGGATATGCGATTATGTCAAAAGTTAAGTGAAACTTTTTCATACCCACTTATGATACACTAAATTCCCAGCTTTGTCAATGATTTAAGAAAGTTTTTCTACAATTATATTAAGTATTTCATCATACTCTATGAGTCCCTTTTTAATTATTTCTACAGAGATTGCATTTTCTTTTAGAATACTTTTATAGGAAGCTTTGTCTTCACTTTCTATATCTCTATAAACATGGTTTCCAGCAAGGATTAAGAAAGGTATTATCCTTATCTTTTTTATATCCTTTTTCTTAAACTCACTTATTAAATAATCCTTATTATTGTCTTCAAAAGTTGAAAAATAGAGCTTATCAGACTGATTATCAATCTTTTTTTTGAAGTTTTCAAATTGATTCAAATCTTTTTTTGGACTTCCATGAGCTATTATTAAGCTTTCCTTGTTCTCACTAATTTCTTCAATTAATTTTAAGATTTTTTTATCACAGAAGTCTTCTTCAAGCAGGGCCTTAGTGAAGGTAAAGGTGAAAAATTCATCTTTATTTAGGCTGTGGGCAAGCTTTATTAGCTTTTCATACTCTATACCCCTTACCACATAAAGCATCAAAAACTTAACTTCTCTAATATTTTTTTCCCTTAAATTTTTTAAGATATCTTCTAACTCTATTTTTAAGTCTTTATCTTTTATCTTTTTTCTTATACTATTTCCCGCAAGATAAGCCCCTATATAGCTTTTTGGATAAGTTTTCTTTATTTTCCTACTAACCCTTTCAATAAGCTCATATTGAAGATTTAATCTTGATGTTCCATGATTAACTATAATCGTTGCAAAATCCATAAAATATCTCTTTTCTTTTACTAGATTTTACTCCTCTTTGTTATTTTTTCAACGATTAGTGTAAGAGCTATAGTTATAAGAATACTTAAGAAAGTTGCTCCTATTATAACATCAGTATTTAAAAGTATCCTATAGATTATAAATCCTATTATCCAAATTATAATATTTTTAAGATAAAAGTCCTCATCTGTCCTATCGATTTTTATTATAAAAAAGTCCGCAATTAAAATTGCAATCATAGGTGCAAAAACTGAGTCTATAAAATATAGAAAATCAGTAATATCATCCATTGGAAAGATAATTGCTCCAATAGTTCCTATAATTGTAACAAGGATACCACATTTTTTAATATCTATATTTTTATTTAAGGAGTTTGCAGAAACTCCTGCTGAGTAGGCATCAAGGAAGGTTGTAGTTACTGTTGATAGAACAATTATTAAAAGTCCCAAAACTCCCACACCTGATTTTAACATAATCTCTCCAATATCATTTGTTCCTGCAAAAAGTGATGCAGAAAGTCCTATAGTATACATAAAAAATGAAACTATACCATAGGCGAGGACTGAGGCTAATGATGATTTTTTATAATTGTCATAGTCTTTGGAGTAGTCTGCTATAAGTGGAATCCATGATAGAGGCATAGCTATAGAAAGCTCGACCCCATTTCCAAATGATAGTTCATTTCCACTTATACCAAGACTTGCGCCTCTATTTTTAAAGATTACAAAGGCAAGTACAAGACTTAGAACAAATAAAAGTGTCATAGATATCTTATTTACAGGTCCAAGATTTTTAATACCTATGAATATCCAAAAGATAATTAAAAACCCTATTACTAAAGACCATATCCAATTTCCTATATTAAAAATATTTCCAGCTGCTATAGCTCCATCATAGATCATAATTCCAGTCCATGCTACAAGCTGGATTATATTTATTATTGCAAATATAGCAAAACCCTTACTTCCAAAAGAGTATTTCACACTCTCCATAGCAGACATATTTAATCTTGCTCCAATTATTGCAGCCAGATAAAGCAAAAAACAGCCAAAAATGTGGCCAATAATAATAGCCGCCATAGCTTTAGTAAAGCCTAAGGAAGAAAAATATGTTCCCGTGATAATTTCAGCAATTGATACTGCAGCCCCAAACCATATTAGGCTATCTTCTAAAACTCCTTGTTTTTTCATCTATTTTCTCCCAGCTTTTTATACTTGTCTTTTATATCAAAAGCATGGTTCATAGGACCAGACCCTTTTCCCAGATTGAGACCATCTTTTAAGGCAGCTGATAAAAAGTCCTTAGCCATTTTTATAGCTTCCTCCATAGAAAAACCCTTTGAAAGATTTGCTGCAATTGCAGATGATAGGGTACAACCTGTTCCGTGGGTATTGGGATTGTCTATTCTTTCTCCCTTAAACCAAACACCTTTTCCCTCACTATATAAATAATCATTGGCATCATTTAGCTTATGCCCTCCCTTAATAAGAGTTTTACATGAAAACTTTTCAGAGATAATTTTTGCCGCCTCCTCCATATCATCTATAGACTTAATTTCTATACCTGATAAAATCTCGGCTTCTGGAATATTGGGTGTAAGCAAATCTGCCAATGGTAAGAGCTTTTGCATCAATGTTTCAATTGAATCATCTAATAAAAGCTTTGAACCACTAGTTGCAACCATTACAGGATCCACAACTATGTTTTTGGTCTTTCTTTCTTTTAGGCAATCTGCTATAACCTCAATCAAAGCCTTGCTTGATACCATGCCTATCTTTACGCTATCTGGATATATATCATCGAAGATTGCATCAAGTTGGGCTTTTAAAAATTCAGGACTTGATTCTAATATATCATATACTCCTGTTGTGTTTTGAGCAGTCAAGGCTGTTATGGCACTTTCTGCATACACTCCATTTAATGTCATTGTCTTAATATCCGCTTGGATACCAGCGCCTGCCGACGAGTCACTACCCGCTATGGTTAATGCTATTTTCATTAAAAACTTCCTTTCTTAGCACTTTTCTTAAGCGATATAAAGTGGTCTGCCCGATATACCGCTATCGTTACAAATACTCAAAGGAAGTTACAAACTCAGAATAAAAAAGGTAAATAAAAAAGGAAATAGCAAAAGGCCATTTCCTTATAAATTCAATAAATGAAATATTCCCTACGCCAGCATTACCTGGATCAGGTAAGGTCGAAGATTTATCTTCCTCTCAGATCTTTTTAGAACTCCCTTTGTCACTTTTATAATAAATTAAAATGAAGTTCTTGTCAATTTTGAAAGTTTATAGTCTTTTAGAAAAAAACTTGTCTTTCTTATTATAAGATTGCTATAATAGATTAAAATTACATTCTTTATATAAAACATTATTATGTCAATGTTTCCAAGTATAAACTTACCCAATTATAAAAAAATATACAAAAAAACTTGACATTTTTAAACATAGATATTATTATATGTATTAACATTTGAATTTAAAAATTATCAGAAAAAACGAGTAGGATTATAAAGATTTAAAGAGAGTAAGCGGCTGGTGTGAGCTTATAGTTGATATAATTTGAATATCCTTTTTCTTATGCAAGTCTGAAAATAAGTAAGATTTGTCGCTATGGTTGGCGTTATCTAAACCCGGCATTGTTAGATGCTTGAGAGCTTATTTTTGTATAAGAAAAAAGGTGGTACCGCGATAATTTCGTCCTTTGTCAATAAGACAAAGGACTTTTTTTATTGAAAATTTTATAAATGTTAAAGAATAATGAGAATTAAGTAATTAAAAAGAGGTGATTAAATGAAGGTGAAGGGTGCTGAAATAATTGTAAAAACACTTATAGACGAAGGAGTTGATATTATCTTCGGCTATCCTGGTGGGGCTGTAATTCAAATCTTTGATGCACTTTACGACTATGAAGATAAACTCAGGCTTATAAGGACAAGTCATGAACAAGGTGCAGTCCATGCAGCCGATGGATATGCAAGATCTAGCGGAAAAACTGGAGTAGTTATTGCGACATCTGGGCCTGGTGCAACCAATATTGTGACAGGTCTTGCGACTGCCTTTATGGATTCCATTCCCTTAGTTTGTATAACAGGCAACGCAAATAGAAAACTTATTGGAAAAGACTCTTTTCAAGAAATTGACATAATGGGTATAACTATGCCCATTACCAAGCACAATTTCGTAGTAAGGGATATAAGAGATCTTCAAAATACTCTAAAAAGAGCTTTTTTAATAGCCCAATCTGGAAGAAAGGGACCAGTTCTTGTTGATATACCTAGTGATATTACAGGAGATTTTATTGAATATGTAAAAAAAGATATCTTTAGAAAAGAGAGAAATTTTGAAGTTTCAGATAATGATATAAAAAAAATCGCATCCTACATTAATAACGCAAAAAGACCAATTATATATTCAGGAGGAGGAGTCACTTCGTCAGAAAGCTTTAAAGAGTTAAGACAGTTAATCCATAAGTCTCAAATTCCAGCTTGTAATACTATCATGGGTATAGGAGTTTTAGGATATGAAGATGAACTAAATCTTGGAATGGTTGGTATGCATGGAAAATATTCCACAAATAACGCTATAGACGAATGTGACCTTTTGATAGCTTGTGGAGTAAGATTTTCTGACAGAGTCGCTCTAAATACAAAGAAGTTTGCCAAAGATGCTAAAATTATTCATATTGATATAGATAAGTCAGAAATTGATAAGAATATCTTTGTTGATTTTGGTCTAGTAGGAGATGTAAAAGAAATTTTAAATAAACTTTTACCTTGTGTAGAAAAAAGAGAAAGAAAGGATTGGATTTCAAGGATAAATGATTTGAGAAAAAAAGACTTTAAAGCAGAAGATTCAAAAGAATTATTAAAACCACATCAAGTTATAAAACACATATCTAACACTTTGGGTGATGACTTAATCTTTGTTACAGATGTTGGTCAGCATCAAATGTGGACAGCCCAATATTGTGGAAGAACAAAGCCTAGATCATTTTTAACGAGTGGAGGACTTGGAACTATGGGATTTGGTTATGGAGCCGCCATGGGAGCAAAACTAGCCAATCCTAACAGACCTGTAGTTTTAATTACAGGTGATGGATCCTTTAATATGAACTTTAATGAAGTTTTAACGGCAGTCAATGAAAATATAAAGGTCATAACTGTAGTCATGAATAACAAGACCCTAGGAATGGTAAGGCAATGGCAACACCTTCTTTATAAGGATAGGTTCTCAAAAACCAATATTGAAAGTAAACTTAACTATGTGATTCTTGCCCAAGCCATGGGCGCAAAAGGATTTAGTGCTTGTACTATAAAGGAATTTAAGGATTGCTTTGATAAGGCCATAAAAATAGATGGCCCATCTATCATAGAGGTAAAGATTGACACAAATGAATTAGTCCTACCTATGATACCAGCTGGAGGATCAGTTGATGATGTAATAATGGAGTAAAAAGTGAAAAAATTAAGTACTATAAATGTTTTAGTGGAAAACAATGCTGGTATACTTACGAGAATTTCTTCGATTTTTTCAAGAAGAGGATACAATATAGAAAGCATAAATGCAGCTGTAAATGGTAAAGGTAACAAGACAAGGATTATCGCGACCATATCTGAAGAAGAAGAGCTTGTAAGGCAGGTTGTAAAGCAAATTGAGAAGCTTGAAGATGTAATAAATCTTGAGATAATGGATGATAAAAACTTTATTTCAAGAGAAATGCTAATTGTTAGGCTAAAGATACATAAAAAAGACTATTTGGAATTAAATGCCCTAACAAATCTATATAAGGCAAATATAATTGACTATTCTAAAGAAGACCTCTATTTAGAGCTTACTGGAGATAGGGATAAGGTTAATGATTTTTTAGCAATAGTTTCAAAATACCAAATAGAAGATGTAACTAGAACTGGAATAACAGGGATAAAAAAATATTAAATTTAAGGAGTAAAAAATGATAAAAAAATACTATGACAAGGATTGTAATATAAACCTACTTAAGGAAAAAACTGTAGCTGTAATAGGATTTGGTTCACAAGGTCATGCCCACGCCCTCAACTTAAAAGAATCTGGTATAGATGTCCTTGTAGGACTTAGAAAGGGCTCAAAATCTTGGATAAAAGCAGAAGGCTTGGGACTTAGAGTTTATGAAGTAAGTGAAGCTAGCCAAAAAGCAAATGTGGTAATGATGCTTGTACCAGATGAAGTATCTGCAGACATATACAACAGTGAAGTTGCCCCTTACATGAAAAAAGGTGACACTTTGATGTATGCTCATGGATTTAATATCCACTACTGCCTAGTAAAACCTGCTGAAGGTATTGATGTAGCAATGGTCGCTCCAAAAGGACCAGGTCACACTGTAAGAAGTCAATTTGTTAAAGGTAATGGTGTTCCTTCTCTTGTAGCAGTCTATAAAGATTATTCTGGTAAGGCAAAGGATCTTGCCCTAGCCTATGCCTCTGCTATAGGTGCAGGTAGAGCAGGTATTCTTGAAACAACTTTCAAAGAAGAAACTGAAACCGACCTTTTTGGAGAACAAGCAGTTTTGTGTGGTGGTATCTGTGAACTTATGACAGCAGGTTTTGAAACCTTGGTTGAAGCAGGATATGAAGCAGAAATGGCATACTTTGAATGTATTCACGAAATGAAACTTATAGTTGATATGATTGTTGAAGGTGGTTTTTCAAATATGAGAAACTCCATCTCAAACACTGCAGAATATGGTGACTACTATGCTGGCAAGAAAATAATAGGAAAAGAAACAAGAGATGCTATGAAAAATATCCTAGAAGATATCCAGTCAGGTGCCTTTGCAAGTCAATTCATGCAAGAATTCTCATCAGGAAGAAAGATAGAATTTCTTACAACTAGAAGAAGAAAAAAAGAACATCAATTAGAAGAAGTCGGAAAAGATCTGAGATCTATGATGACTTGGCTTAATAAAAAGGAGAACTAATGAAATTAAATAGTGATAAAGTACTAAGGGGTAGTGAAAGAGCTCCAAATAGATCGCTTTTTTATGCCCTAGGCTATAGCAAAGAACAGCTTAATAGACCTTTGGTTGGAATAATATCAGCCTATAGTGAAATTGTTCCAGGTCATATGTACCTAGATAAGGTAGCTGACTCCGTAAAAACTGGAGTTTTAATGAATGGAGGAACACCTATAACTATTCCTTCAATTGGAGTTTGTGATGGTATTGCAATGGGTCATATAGGTATGAAATATTCCCTTCCAAGTAGGGAAATTATAGCGGATAGCGTTGAAACTATGGCAATAGCCCATGGACTTGATGCTCTAGTGCTTGTTCCAAATTGTGATAAGATTGTTCCTGGCATGATAATGGGAGCTTTAAGGCTTAACCTACCTACAATTCTTGTAAGTGGTGGTCCTATGCTAAGTGGAAAAAATAAAGGTAAGGAACTTTCCCTATCATCAGTTTTTGAAGCTGTAGGAGCAAATAAGGCTAATCTAATAAATGATGAACAACTTTATGAGATTGAAAAGTCAGTATGCCCTACTTGTGGATCTTGTGCTGGAATGTATACTGCAAATTCTATGAACTGCCTATCAGAAGCCATAGGTCTAGCCTTGCCTGGAAATGGAACAACTCCTGCTGTTTATTCTGAAAGATATAGGCTTGCTAAAGAATCTGGCTTTCAAATAATGGAACTTTTAAAAAATGACATTAGGATAAATGATATAATAACAGAAAAGTCAGTTAAAAATGCCATAGCATGTGATATGGCTTTGGGTTGTTCTACAAACACAGTTCTTCATCTATTAGCCATAGCTAGTGAAAGAGGACTTGATGTAGACCTAGATATATTCAATAAAATAAGCGAGAAAGTGCCTAATCTTTGCCACCTTGCTCCAGCAGGTCCTCACCACATGGAAGACTTATATCTAAGTGGTGGAATAGGAGCTGTTGAAAAAGAACTTTCTAAAAAAGGATTAATCGATTTAAGTCTTATTACTGTAAGTGGGAAAAGTGTAGGAGAAAATATCAAAAATATTGAAAATAAAAATAATGAAGTTATAAGAGATATTGAAAACCCGTACTCTAAAGTTGGAGGACTTGCAATTCTTTTTGGAAATATATCCAATAAGGGTGCAGTTGTTAAAAGATCTGCTGTAGATGAGTCTATGCTCAAACACACTGGTCCTGCAAGAGTATATAATTCAGAAGATGATGCCATAAAAGCAATTTATAACTCTCAAATAAAGCCTGGAGATATTGTTATTATAAGGTATGAAGGTCCAAAAGGTGGCCCTGGTATGAGAGAGATGCTTAACCCTACATCTGCCCTTGCTGGAATGGGACTTGATAAAAGTGTCGCGCTTATAACTGACGGAAGATTCTCTGGAGCATCTAGAGGTGCCTCCATAGGTCATGTATCACCAGAAGCAGCACTAGGTGGACCTATAGGCATTATAGAAGATGGTGATATTATAGAGATAGATATACCATCTTATTCTATAAATTTAAAAATAAGTGATGAAGAATTTAAAGAAAGAATTGATAAATTCATACCTCTTGAAATAAACAAAGTAAATGGTTGGTTAAATAGGTATAGAAGACTTGTAACAAGCTCAGATAAGGGAGCTATTTTAAAATAATTTTATCAAATTTTTCCTTTATTAAGTCCATTTTAAATTTTTATTTAAAATAATAAATTAAATCTACGACTAATGTATAAATGAATTTTGCCTTATAAAAATCATCTAATCTATACCAATAAAACCCACATTAAGCGAAAATTTCCTTATTGTGGGTTTATTTTCTTATTTATCCTTCAAATACCTGTAAGTAGATGGATATAAAAGTAAAAGCACTGGGAATATTTCAAGTCTTCCCAAAAGCATAGCTAAGGTTAAGACAAATTTTGAAAGTTGTGACATTTGTGCAAATGTTTCAATTGGCCCAAAAGCTCCAAGACCTGGACCTACGTTATTAAAAGTTGTAGCAACCGCTGCAAAGGCCGTTTCAAAGTCATTCATATCTATAGACACAATCATAAAAAGAATTATAAAAATTAAAATATATATAACTAAATACTTTGATACTGATTTTTCAGTCTTTTCATCAACTCTCTTTCCATCAAGTCTATTTATGGTTATTTTCTTAGGATTCATTGCTTCTCTTATTTGGTTTATACCACCTTTTATTAGGATAACAAATCTAGATACCTTAAGTCCACCTGCAGTTGAACCTGCACATCCTCCTATAAACATTAGAAGAATTAAAATAGACTTAGAAAAAAGTGGCCATTTTCCAAAGTCTGCTGATACATAACCTGTTGTGGTTATTATAGATGAAACTGAGAAAAATGAATTTACCAAAGAATATATTACATCCTTGTACATAGATAGGATATTTATAAATACAAGCACACTTGATATTAGGATTATACCTACATACCATTTTAATTCCTCACTATCAATAGCAACTCTTAGGTCTTTTGTTATGGCATAAAAATAAATATTGAAGTTTACACCAAATACTGCCATCATAATTCCTAAAATAAATTCTATATATCTAGAATTATAGGCTCCTATTGATATACCCTTACTCGAAAATCCACCAGTCCCAGCTGTCCCAAAAGCGTGAACAATAGAGTCAAAAAGATTCATTCTTCCCAACATAAGTAAGATAATAGTAAGTATGGTTAAGATTATATACATAAGGTAGAGGTTTCTTGCTGTGTCTGAAAGTCTTGGTGTAATCTTTCCAAAGCTTGGACCAGGAACCTCACTTTTCATTAGTAGAGATGATTCCTTGTTGGAGTTTGGAAGAATTGCTATGGTAAATACAAGTATACCCATACCCCCTATAAAGTGAGAAAATGACCTCCAAAATATTATAGAATGAGGTAAATCTTCTACATTAAAGGCAACCGATGCTCCTGATGTTGTAAAACCTGATACCATTTCAAAAAATGCATCTATATATGATGGGTAATTTGACTTTGTAAGAAATAAGGGAATTGCCCCTATAAGTGAAAATATAAGCCAAGTTGATGCTGTTATAAACATAGCCTCTTTTGTATAGATGTGACTTTTATTATCTCCAAGTTTTGATAGTAACATACCTAGTATTATAGATATTATAATTGGTAGTATAAAATTTATCTTATCAGCTATTGATTCTTTATAAATAAAAGAAACTATTAATGGGAATACCAACAAGCCTGCCAAAACCAAAAGAAGCTTTCCTATAGAATATTTGACAATTTTTAAGTTCATAATTACTCCAATATATCGTCTATTTCTGTAAAGTCCTTGTGCTTTGTTATAACCATAACTCTATCACCAAGTTTTATTACAGATTCTCCATTTGCAACCTCGATTTTTCCACCCAAATCTTTTCTAGATATGCATACTATGAGGGTATTAGACTTAAGGTTTAAATCTTTAAGTCTAATACCTGTTAGCTTAGAATTTTCTATAACTGTAAAATCAATTGCTTCAACCCTATCATCAGATAGCCTATAAAGATTTGATATAGACTCTCCCCTTGAATTTTCCTTACTTCTTAGGAGTCTTGATACATAAAAAGAAGCAGATTTTTTAGGTGTTACTGTAGTATCTACATCGAGTATCCCAGTTATCCTCAATAGTTGGGTTCTATTAACCTTAGCTATAGTTTTTTCTATACCACATTTTTTGGCAAGTAAGGAGATAAGAATATTCTCCTCATCAATGCCTGTAAGAGAAACCACTGCATCATAGTTTTCAACCCCTACCTCATCTAGGATTTCTGGATCTGTTCCATCTGCATTTATAACATCGCAATCAGGAACAGACTCAGAAAATTCAATAGCCTTTTTCTTATTATTTTCAAGAACTGTTACAGCAAAGTTTCTCTTTAGTAGAAGTTTTGTAAGATAAATGGCAATAGAGCCTCCACCTACTATTAGAACATCCTTTATAGTTTTTTTAGAGTCAACTTGACTTTTATAAAACTTATCTATATCCTCCCTAGGACCTGCTACATAGATTTTCTCTCCAACCTCTAATATATGGCTACCATTTGGTATAACAACTTGATCATCTTTTTCCCCAATAGCTATTATAATATTTCCCAAAAGTCCTTCTTTATTCAAGTCCATTAAAGACTTATTGATAAGTTTGGAATTTCTATCTAATTCAAGCTCTATAAGTATGACTTTTGAATTAAGGAAATTTTCGACATTTACCGCATAGGTATATTTTAAGGTTCTTTGAATCTCTTTTGCTGCAAAAAACTCAGGATTTACTAACCTATCAACTTCCATTGCCTTTCTCATAAATTCTTGATCTTTTATATATCTTGGATCACGGAGTCTTACAATAGTAGACCTTGCTCCTTTTCTCTTAGCCATAATTGATGATATAAGGTTTACATCATCATCAAATGTCATAGCTATAAAGACATCACATTTATCGACATTAGCCTCATCTAATACATCAAGGTCTCTACAATCTCCCAGAATTCCCATAACATCATTTTGAGAAAGAAGTCTTTCTAGTACATCTTGATCTTTATCTATAACTAAAATATTGTGTCCTTCATCAGATAATTGACTTGTAAGGTAAGAACCTACCTTACCAGCACCCACAATAATAATATTCATAATTCCTCCTAAAGATACTATCTTTATATGTTCTTATTGTATAATATCTTAAGTAAAAATCAAAGTAATAAAGTCTGATCAGATATATGATACAGGTTGGGCAAAATATTTTTTAAATATAATAAGTTACTTTAAAAAACTTTTTCAAAAAAACTATTTTAGTATATGATTGTCTTTTTTTAAAAATTTAATTACTTTCCAGATGTTTGTCTAAGTAATCTAACCTATCTCTTGAATCACAAATCACCTTAGATAGTATATCTGCTTTTTCTTCATAATGTTTGGCTAAACCATATTTATCAATCTTATAATATATTTTAGATAATATATGAAACAAAAGATCTAAATATTTCATATCAAACAATCTTTTAGAATTATCAATTCCCTTTATTGTATATTCTAAGGATTTTTCATAATTTTTACTCATGTAATTATTAATAGCTAAAATATACATTAAATAATTTGATGTAACAGAATCATCTCCTAAAATATCATATACAAAACATAAAATCTCATTAGATTTGTTAATATTATAATTCATTTTTGTCATTAAATCTGCTATCTTAATTAGAACATGCAGTGATCTTTGATTATAATTAAAACTTTCAAACTTATTTATATCGTAATTCTTAATATATATTTCAATAGATTCTTCATATTTAACTAAAGCAAGTTTATATTCTTTTTCACACAACTCTAAAAATAAGGCTTCATAAAATTTTAAATTAGCATTAATCTCTACTTGTATATAAGGTGCAAACTTATCAAGGTCAATAGATTTCACATTTTCATAGATATCTGATACTTTTTTTAAATAGTTACAATTTAAATTATAGTTTAATTCAATAAAAAGATTATTTATTTCATGCAATTTGGAGCCATTTGTATCTAAAAACAATTTTCTAACACTGATATTTAAGGCATCTAGTATATTTGCTAGGGTAGTTAATTTAGTATCTATTTTACCTTGCTCACATCTTCTTAAAGTTTGTTCACTAATATTTGAACTATCTGCTAATTCTTTTTGAGTCATATTTTGATATTTTCTAATATTTTTAATTTCTTTACCTATAAAACTATAATCGTTCATGATAATCTCCTTGTATTAAAAAAGAACTGCTATAAATATAACAGCTCTAATTATTAAAATATGGAAGCTTAAAATAGTGTATTATTCTACACCATCACAAGCATATCCAAATGCAGGTCCACATATTATTGAACATGCTACACCGAATACTGGAAACGCCGCTCCTACTCCTCCACAGAAGGTTGCACATGCTACGGCTCCTCCCAAATCACATACAAATTTTGGAAGAGAATATCTTATTTCTCTGAAATAAGATATATTATTATATGCAAAAAATTCATTTAGTTCTTCATTTTCATCTAGCTCAGCAGAAGCTACTGATAAAACGATTTTTTGATCAGGAATATATACTACTTGTGTAAATAATTTAGAATTGTTATTTTCATAGTAAATTGGTAATATGATAGCCTTATCATATTCTTTAGATTCAACTTTTACTGGTACTAATTTTGAATTATTAAATTCTTTGTAGTTATTCTTATCTATTTTATTAAGGTATCCACTATAAGATAACTCTTTATTTATTATTTCCCAATCATCATTACTCAAATCGTACTTTTCTGATTTATAATCTAAATTATTATCTTTTAATGTAGATTCAACTATTTCATCAAAAGTTTTACTCTCTTCACTAGCTAATGAAGGTCTAATACCACTTAAGATCATTAATATTGAAATTGAAACTGCTATCACTTTTTTTAACATATTGTTCTCCTATATACTTTTTAAGTAAGCTAATACTTGAATTATCAAAAATACTATTATGAGTATAATAATAAGATTTTTATTTTTAACCAGTATTTCATCTTCTAAATACTTTGTCCCAAACAAACCAATTACTGTAAATATAGCAAAGTAGATTATAGGTTTTATTAAATATTCGGTTTGAAATTTTTTTCCCATCAATACATAAAATAAAACGCTAATAAGTACAGCAACTATAGAACCAGCTAGCGGCAAGTAAGAAAAGTATTTTGATAAATTAGTATTTTTCTTATCCATCTTATCCTCCTTAAGCTTCCATAGAATAACCTAACTATCTTATGTTTAGTTTATAACACAATTCATTTTCATACAACTATCATTTGTGTATGTTTTTTCTAAGTTTATAATATTTACTAAGTAGATTTATAGAATATTATAAACTTAGCATTAATATTAGAAAAATTTGATAAAATTATTTAAGTTATTATTAAAGTAAAAAAAATGAATTCTTATACCCTATCCCTTAATAGGAATAAGGCTATAATATTTGGTATTACCATAAGGGAGTTAAAAAGGTCTGATAAATTCCATACAAGGTTAATTTTAAGAAAAGAACCTGTAATTATAAAGGATATGAATATAGCCCTAAATATATTGATGTTTTTTTCACCAAATAAAAATTTATAGTTACTCTCTGCGAAATAATACCAAGCTACAATTGTTGTAAAGGCAAAAAATGTAAGTGCTATGGCAAGCATTACCTTTCCAAAGGGTCCAAAACTCAATTCAAAAGCCCTTTGAGTAAGGACAGCTCCATTTAAATCTTCTTTATATACTCCTGTAACTAATATTATTAAAGCAGTTGCTGAACAGATTATTATAGTATCAACAAAAACACCAAACATAGCGATATAACCTTGACTATAAGCGTTTTTTGCATTGGCAGATCCATGAGCATGGGCTGTAGTTCCCATACCAGCTTCATTTGAAAAAAGTCCCCTAGCAACCCCAATAGAGATTGCCTTTTTCATAGAAATTCCCATAAGTCCACCCAAAGCTTGTTTATATCCAAAAGCTGAGGTAAAAATAAGCTTAAATGAAGGTAGGATATTTTCCTTATACTTAAAGAGTATTATGATAGAAAATACTATATACAAAATAGCCATAAAAGGAACTAAAAGTTGGGCAAAATTTGATATTCTATTAATTCCACCTATAAGGACAACAAAAGAGACTATGGCTATAAGAATCCCAATTAAAATCAAAGGGATATTATTATTTATAGCATGGATAGATGAAGCTATAGAATTTGCTTGTGTCATATTTCCAAAAAATCCTAAGGCTATTATTAATAAAATTGAAAAAGACCTTGATAGTAACTTAGCCAATCTCTTATTTTTTATACCTTTCATTATATAATATGAAGGACCGCCAATTAAGCTTCCATCTGGAAGTTTTTCATTAAACTTTTGGGATAGGACACTTTCAGCATAAATCGTAGCCATACCAAAAATAGACATTACCCCATCCAAAATATAGACCCAGGCCCTCCTGTTACAATGCAAGTTGCAACACCTGCTATATTTCCTGTCCCAACCTGACCTGCTATAGCAACCGAAAGGGCCTTAACAGGTGAAATTCCTTCATCATTTTGTCGAAACATTCCACCAAAAGCTTCGATAAAAGCTGTCTTAAATTTTCTAAATTGAACAAATCTTGTTTTGAAAGTGAAGTAAATTCCTATAGAAGATAGAAATAAAACCAAAATCCAATCTCTTACAAAGGAATTTAAAATTCCAACAATATTATTTAAGTTTTCCATTATTTTCTCCTAATATTAAATATGTTTAAATTTTATCATAAATAGTATGTCATGTTAAATTAATTTAATTATTAACGTTTAAAATTAAAAATAACTTAAATAATGTTAAATATTAGTAATATTTTTAAAATTACAAAGATAAAATATATTAGCAAAAGATAATAAGCTAATATAAAATTTATATTGATTCAGTTATTCATCTAAATCTTATTTTCCTAAAATCTATATCATGATTTTTAGTAAAATTTCTAATCTTTTCATCTAAGAGAAATTATTCATTGCAAATTTTATATATTTGCCATTATAAAAAATATAAAATATTTCATTAAGTTGCAAAGTACTGATTTTAAATACTTATATATTCAAAACTATTGTAGAATTTGAATTATTACATATAAAAAACACCAATCAAAAATGATTGGTGTTAGTATGGTGGGCCTCCAGGGACTCGAACCCTGGACCTACCGGTTATGAGCCGGGCGCTCTAACCGACTGAGCTAGAGGCCCAAATAAATCTATAAGATTCATTTATGGTGGACCTGAGTAGACTCGAACTACCGACCTCACGCTTATCAGGCGTGCGCTCTAACCTGCTGAGCTACAGGTCCATATTAAAATATAAAATGGCAGGGGTTACAGGACTTGAACCCGTGACATCCGGTTTTGGAGACCGACGTTCTACCAACTGAACTAAACCCCTACTTAAACTCCCATTATCCTTAAGATTACATAAAGAGTTTTCCAGAAGCCGAGTAGGCTTGTTTGGTGCCCAGAGGCGGAATCGAACCACCGACACGGGGATTTTCAGTCCCCTGCTCTACCGACTGAGCTATCTGGGCATATGGCGGAGAAGGAGGGATTTGAACCCTCGCATCCCTTTTGAAAGGATCTACTCCCTTAGCAGGGGAGCCTCTTCAGCCACTTGAGTACTTCTCCAAAAGCCAATTAAGGCTTAAAATATTGGCGGAGAGGAAGGGATTCGAACCCTTGTGAGCCGTAAGACTCTAACGGTTTTCAAGACCGCCCCGTTATGACCGCTTCGGTACCTCTCCATATTTTGGTGACCCATCGGAGATTCGAACTCCGGACACCTTGATTAAAAGTCAAGTGCTCTACCGACTGAGCTAATGGATCAATCTAGAAATACAGTGGCTAAAGATTGCCTTTATCGCCTATTTAGCTTTGCCAGTATAACCACTAAACTAATTACATATTATAAAAAATGTTAATGGTGACCCATCGGAGATTCGAACTCCGGACACCTTGATTAAAAGTCAAGTGCTCTACCGACTGAGCTAATGGATCATATGGCTGGGATAGCAGGACTCGAACCTACGCATACCAGAGTCAAAGTCTGGTGCCTTACCGACTTGGCTATATCCCAACGTTCAAAGTACGGTATAATTATATCATAACTTAAATCTGCTGTCAAGCTTTTTTTATAATTAAGTTCTTACCTTTTCATATTAGAAATTGTCTTTGGCGCGCCCTCCAGGATTCGAACCTGGGACACACGGATTAGAAGTCCGATGCTCTATCCAGCTGAGCTAAGGGCGCATGGAGCGGGTGAAGGGAATCGAACCCTCGCAACCAGCTTGGAAGGCTGGGGCTCTACCACTGAGCTACACCCGCAAAGATGTAAAAGGTTGGTGGGGATGAGCGGATTCGAACCACTGAAAGCAAAGCTAACGGATTTACAGTCCGTCCCATTTGGCCAACTCTGGAACATCCCCACATATTAATTTATCCAAATTCTTATTGGAGCTGATGATAGGACTTGAACCTACAACCTATTGATTACAAATCAATTGCTCTACCAATTGAGCTACATCAGCATATTGGATCACTATTGCAATCCAAATGGCGACCTGGATGAGATTCGAACTCACGACCTCCGCCGTGACAGGGCGGCATTCTAACCAGCTGAACTACCAGGCCATAAACAAACTACTTATTGATAAGTAATTTATAGTGATATCTAATATTTATTAAATATATTGGTGGAAGTAACAGGGCTCGAACCTGTGACCCCCTGCTTGTAAGGCAGATGCTCTCCCAACTGAGCTATACTTCCATATGGTGACCCTACCGAGATTCGAACTCGGGATACCACCGTGAAAGGGTGGTGTCTTAACCGCTTGACCATAGGGCCATAATTGTTATAGATTATGTAATAATATAATATATAGTTTAAATGGTTGCGGGAGTAGGATTTGAACCTACGACCTTCGGGTTATGAGCCCGACGAGCTACCAAACTGCTCCATCCCGCGTTAATTATAGAGTAGTGGTATATGGTGCCGAGAATCGGAATCGAACCGATACGGTGTTTAACCACCGCAGGATTTTAAGTCCTGTGCGTCTGCCAGTTCCGCCACCCCGGCGCATCAATAATTGGCGCTCAGGGTGGGACTCGAACCCACAACCTACCGGTTAACAGCCGGGTGCTCCACCATTGAGCTACCTAAGCATCGCAGTGATTTAATTATAACACCAATCTAAATCACTGTCAATGTTTTTTTATCTAACTTGCTTAGATATTTGTTTAGCTACTTCCTAGTCTCCCGGGAGGTTGCCCTCCGAGTACCATCGGCGTTATGAGGCTTAACTTCTGTGTTCGGTATGGAAACAGGTGTATCCCTCATGCTATCGTAACTATATTGTTTAGCGGCTTCCTAGTCTCCCGGGAGGTTGCCCTCCGAGTACCATCGGCGTTGTTAGGCTTAACTTCTGTGTTCGGTATGGGAACAGGTGTATCCCTAGCGCTATCGCCACTATACTTTTTGAACCTTCTAAATAGCAATAAATATTTCCAGTCAAGAT
>NZ_JAXDSU010000048.1:0-8017 GCF_034090325.1 Anaerococcus porci | reverse complement strand
GACTTTATATCATAGTAAAAAGCGAGTTTTTAATCTCGCTTTTTATAAATTAATAAAAATTCTATTTTTGTGTTATAAAACTAATAAAATCTCTTGGTTTCACTATCAAAATATGTGTGGAGATTTTCAGGATCATAGTTTCCCTTATCAGTTACTATCTTATCTATAAATTCCTTTCCTGTTATATCAAATGAAGGATACAGTGCTTTGACATTTTTTGCCGTTCTTCCTTCTAGGACAAGATTTGGGTCACGCATTTCTATAGTAATATCCTCTCTTGTATATTTATCATCATCTGGTATACCTGTTACATAGTAAGGAATATTAAAATGTTTAGAAAGTATAGCTATTTGGTAGGTTCCTATTTTATTAGCAACATTTCCATCTCTTGTGATTGTATCAGCTGCAGATGTAAATAAATCTATACCAATATTTTCCATAAGATATGCTATGGCATTGTCTGTAACAATGGTTGTTTCAAATCCCATTTCACTACAACAAGTTGCTGTAAGTCTTGCTCCCTGATAGTATGGACGAGTTTCGGCACAGTAAAAACTTACATTTTTCTCTTCTTCTTTTAGGATTCTTAACATCATTCCGATAATTGTTTCGCCAAAACATTGAGTTAGAATCTTATCCCCATCTTTTATAAGTAAACATAGATTTTTAGCTACAATTTCCATAGTTGAATATCTTCTATTAAGAGATTTTATGGTATCATTCTTAATAGCTTCAGCTGGATCTTTCTTCTCTTTTATAGCTTTAATTCCAATATCCAGACTATTTTCAGTAATTTTTCTCATCCTATTTTCTGTAGTTGGGCGAGCGGTTGCAATTTGTTCGGACGCATTTTTTAGAAACTCTATTTTATCATCATCTTTAAGATTTCTTGCCTGATAAGCTGCAAGAGCCATTCCCATTCCAGCTGCAGTATAAGGACCTGCACTTTGGGTTACCATGTCCTTTATAGCTTGGCGAACATCCATGTATGATTTACAATTAACGTATGATACTTCTTTTGGATATATTCTCCTATCTAAGATTTTGACTTCTCCTTCTTCATACCAAGCCACATGTTCATATTGGAGCATATAAGGCAAATTGTAATCGTATCTTTCCACGAGTACTCCTTTCTATTATATTTTCTTTAAGATATTTAAAATAAGTCTTTGGAACTTATCTGATGCTTTTTCAGCAACTTCTTCCACTTCACTTCCGTCCATATTTTCTATCCTATCTGAACTGTAGTTTGTTGCAAGAGATAGGCATAAGACCTTTATACCACAATGGCCTGCTGTAAGTGATTCTGTTAAGGTAGACATACCAACCATGTCTGCACCTAAAAGTCTCATAGCTCTAATTTCTGCTGGTGTTTCAAAAAAAGGCCCCACTGTATAGAAGTAAACTCCTTCTTTTAAGGCAAAACCTTCTTCGATTGCTGACTCTATTGCTACTTTTCTTAATTCTTTATCATATAAGTTATCTATTGGATAAAATCTTTCCCCAAACTCATATAGATTATTTCCTCTGGTTGGACTAACAGATGCAAAGTTTAGGTGGTCTGTTATTAGACATATATCACCAGGATGAATATTGTAATTAATAGCACCAGCTGCATTTGTTAAAATTAGGGTTTTTATACCTAAAAGTTTCATAACATATACTGGTCTTGCAAGTTCACTATATTCATATCCTTCATAATAATGGAATCTTCCAGCCATACATAAGACTTTTTTTCCAGAAAGTTTTCCATATATAAACTTCCCCGGGTGACTTTTTACGGTAGATTCTAGGAAATCAGGTATATCTGTATATGGTATTTCTATCTTATCTTCCATAATATCTAATAGCTTTCCAAGACCTGTTCCTAAAACTACTGCATAAGATACTTCATCTTTTATTATTGATTTTATATAATCAGCTGATTTTTTATAAGAATCATAAGATTTTTTATTTATCATCTTTACTCCTTATTTTTACATATGGTTCTCTTAACTTAGCGTAAATGGCGACTATTACACAATAGATAAACATAACCCCTATACCAAATGGACCTATAAAGTCAATATTAGAATAAAACCCACCTGCAAATACAAACAGGCAAAATATAGGTAGAACAGTCATAGCCCATCTAGGAAGTTTAAAGTAAGCCTTTTCATAAGCTTCTTTATTTCTTTTCGGTAGAAACATAACAGCTATAATAGGCATCGCTGCAAATATTAGACCTATATTATTTCCTAAAACAGCAATTATTTCAAGTGTTCCACCAGTTACTATTGGAATCATTCCAAGAATATAAAATATTAGTAAAAGGAAGTGAGGGGTATTAAATTTCTTATTTCTTTTAGCTAAAATTTTAGGCAACCAACCATCTTCAACAGCAACAGCTAATCCTTTAGGAGCCCACGCAAAAACAGCATTTAAAGAAGATGCAACTGCAAACATAGCACCACCTACCATAAAGAAATAGTAAATAGGTTTCGTGAATATTTCATTTGCTACATTTCCTAAAGTTTTATAAGCAACTTCTTCAATAGGAAGTACTCCAGTTGCTACAAAACCAACACATAAATATATTATTGAAACCAATACAGTTGAAATTATCATAGCTAGCGGAATATTTTTGCCGGGATTTTCAGCATCCTCACCAAATTCGTTTATGTATTCAGCACCAACAAGAGAAAATCTTACCAAGAAAATACCAGCTACAAACTCTGTAAAACCATTTGGCATAATAGTCTTCATTTGGGTATAAGGTTTGAATGTGGTGATTTTTGGAAAGCCTAATACTATAAATAGGCCAATAGAGATTACCAGCACTATAACTAGTAAATTTTGAAATCTTACTGCTGTTTTAACTCCCATTATATTTACTAAAAATACAACTGTCATCATTATACCAGCAACAATACTTACATTTATACTGGGAATCAGTTCTTTCATATACTCTGCGAAACCGATTGCATAGTTTGCTAAAACTAGTTGTCCTGCTGCAAGTAAAGCTACATAGAAGAATCCTGCCTTCTTTCCTATAAGATCTCTTACATAAGTATATTGTCCTCCATTTGCTGGTATTGCAGAACCTAGGGTTGCAAGACATATATTGGTAATAGCGACAATAATTCCTGCTACAATAAATGCTAGGGGAACACCATGTCCTGTTTTTCCAATGGCAATACCTGTTAGAATCATAACTCCTGATCCTATAATTTGCCCCACTCCTATACCTATGAGGTCAAATAAGGATATCTTTGAATTTTTCATAAAACCTCCTTTAAGTTTATTTACAATAAGTATAACAAATTAAAAACAAAAAATAAAGATATTATTGTAAAAAGTTGGAATTTTATGATGATAAAAAACTAGAAATTTTAAGATTTATAGGTTATCATATTATTATAATTGGAAAAAATTGGAATGTAGGAGCTAATATGCTTAAAGAAGAAAGACATAATAAAATTATTAAAGAACTAGATAGAAATCACTTATTAAATTTAAAAGAATTTGCAAAAAAGATAAATGTAAGTGAGGAGACTATTAGGAAAGATTTTATAGCATTAGAAAATTTAAATGTTTTAAAAAGAACTAGGGGTGGAGCAGTCTCAACAGATGAAAAGTATTTTGGTATTTCAAATCTAGTAAAGAAAAATTTATGCAAGAAGGAAAAACAATATATAGGAAAGCTTGCTATAAAATATATCCATACCAAGGATACTATTTTTGTTGACAATTCTACTACTTGTATAGAGTTGGCTAAGCTAATGGTTGAGAAAAAGCTTTGTGTAAGAATCATTACCAATTCTATGGATATAGCGAATATAGTCTGTCAATCAAATAATATAGAACTTTTTATTCTTGCAGGAAAATATAGTAAACATAGTAATTCTTTTATGGGAGCTTTGACTATGAATAACATAGAAAACTATAAGTCGGATATAGCTTTTGTAAGCTTTGCCACTATAAACCATGATTTAGGATTTGGAGATAATAATTTTGATAATTTACTTTTAAGAAGTAAGATGATTAGTCGTTCAGATAGAAGTATTGCATTGATGGACTATACCAAGTTTTCTGATGATACTGCCAAATTTTTTTGTGAAACTAAATTGGTAGATATGATTATAACTGATCAAAACATAAGAGATGATATTTTTAGAAAGTTTAAGAAATCAGGTATAAGAATAATAAAGGAGTAAGTATGAATTATAGGAAAAAATTAGTAGAAGCAGGAAAAAAACTTTATAATCTAGGTCTTGTAGCAGGAACAAGTGGAAATATATCAATTAAAGAAAATGATGATAGCTATTATATTACCCCATCTGGTTTATCATATGAAAGTATGAAAGAAGAAGATATAGTTAGGATTCATAAAGATGGTTCAGCATATAAAAAAGAGCAAAAGCCATCATCAGAGTGGATGATGCATCTTGAAATATACAAAAAATATCCAAATTATGAAGCCATAGTCCATACTCATTCTACTGTAGCTACTTCATTTGCAGTTTCTAGAGTTAATATTCCCTTGATATTAATTGAAATGAAACCTTTTTTAGGTGGAGATATAAAAGTTGCACCTTTTGAAGCTGCTGGAAGCAAAGAACTTGCTGAGTCTATAATTCCTTATCTAAAGGACAGAAATTCATGTCTTTTAGCAAACCATGGTGTAGTTTCATGTGGTAAAGATTTAGAAAGTGCCTTTATTTCTGCAGAATACGTAGAAGATGCAGCAAAGATTTACTTTAATTCAAGACTTATTGGAAACCCATACATTATAGAAGAATAAAAAAAGAGGATATTGCAGTAATCTGCAAATCCCCTTTTTTATTTTTCAAAATATTTATTAGGAGCTTCTGATAATTCTACAAAGCTAATTAAAGTGTTTCTTTAGAATCTGTTATTTCTCTAAAGACTTAAGAAGTTCAGAAACTAGTTCTTTTGCTTCACTTAAGTCTTCTTTTTCAGGATTGTAATTAACTTTAATTTCTTTATCTATAACTTCAAAACCAGACTCTTCTAGAGATTGTCTTAAAACTTTATTTCCTTCTCCTGACCAACCATATGTTCCAAAAACTGCTGCTTTTTTGTTTTTAAATTTAAGTTGTTTTAAGAAATATAACCATTTAGCAACAGTTGCCAAAACTCCATTTAGATATGTTGGAGAACCAAGTACTATAGCTTTTGATTTAAATACTTCAGTCATAATGTCATTTTTGTCCACATGAGGAATACTTAAAACTTTAACTTTTGTATCTGGTGCTTGAAGTTCAATTTCTTTTCCGATTTCATGGGCTATTGATTTTGTACCATTCCACATTGTATCATATACAACAGTTATTTGATCTTCTTGATAAGCATCTGCCCATTCAGCATATTTTCCTACTATTTGTAAAGGATTGTCTCTCCATATAGCACCGTGACTTGTTGCAATTATATCAATAGGAAGGTTTAGTTCAACTATTTCATCAATCTTTTTTGTAACAAAGTTTGAAAATGGATTAAGGATATTTGCATAATATTTTATAGCTTGTTCCCATAAAGTGCATTGGTCAGCCTTGTCATTAAATAATTCTGACACAGCATAATGTTGGCCAAAGGCATCGTTTGAAAATAAGATATTATCTTCTGTAAGATATGTAGCCATTGAATCTGGCCAGTGTAACATCATCATTTCTACGAATATGAGTTTTTTACCGTTTCCTATATCTAGGCTATCTCCAGTTTTTACAACTTGATAGTTCCACTCTGGATGATGGAATTGGCCAATAATTGATTTTTTGGCATTTGCTGTACAATATATTGGGGTATCTGGAATTTCTTTCATAATTTCAACTAAGGCGCCAGCATGGTCAACTTCACCATGGTTAGCTACAATGTAGTCTATTTTTTCTAAGTCTATTTCAGTTTTTAAATTGTCTAAAAACTCACTTGAATGAGGTTGCCAAACTGTATCTATTAATACTGTTTTTTCTTCTTCTATTAGGTAGGAATTTTGACTTGATCCCTTATCTACAGAATAATCAGAACCATGAAATTCTCTAAGTTCCCAATCTATTTTCCCAACCCAAGAAACATTGTTTTTTATATGCTTTCTCATAATATCTCCTTTTAGTGTTTCACATAATAAACATATACAAATATTCTTTGTATCAATATTAACCACCTTTATTGTAGCGTTGAGTTTCCATTGATATCTGTAACATAAGTGACATTTGAGAATTTTATTTAGATATTAGGTTAAAATATACTTTTAGGGAATTTAAAAACTGATTCTTAAAGAAGACTTATGTATAACTTTAAAAATCAGTTTAAAATAAAATTATTTTACTTAAAATGCTAAAACAAGCATTAAAATGATATGAGCAACTATAAGTGCAAGGGCAACTGGAGTTTGAATTTTCATAATTGATTTTTCATCCTCACATTCAAGTATTGCCGCTGGTACTATATTAAAGTTTGCTGCCATTGGTGTCATTAGAGTACCACAAAAACCACAAGTCATACCCAATGAAGCAACAATTGCTGGGTCTCCACCATTTCCTATAATAAATGGAACTGCAACTCCTATGGTCATTACGGTAAAGGCTGCAAAGGCATTTCCCATAATCATAGTAAATAGAACCATTCCTATACAATATGCTATTACACCAAATACTCTTGATTCTGCTGGAACGATAGCACTCATACCAGCTCCTATAATTTCTCCAACTCCTGCTGTTGCAAAGATTCCACCCAAGGCTCCTAAAAGTTGTGGTAAAAGTGATGATGAACCTATTTGCATAAGCATCTTGGCTGTGTCTTCTTTTGTTTCCTTAAAGTTTGCACGTGTTATAGCAACTGCAAGAACTATTGCTATAACTGAAGTGATACCCAAAACTTGGGCTGCTGAGAATCCAAAGAATACTTCAGACCCATCTTCTGCTGTATCAACTACGATTTTAAATGACTTAAATTGAGCCATAATCATAGCTATAATTCCCATAGCAAAGGCTGGGATAAAGATTTTGTTTCCAGCAATTTTACCGTATTTTTTCTTTTGTTCTTCTGTTTGTTCTTTAAATTCACCCATTTTTACATTATTGGTTACTGTTATAACAGCGATTACCATAAGCATTGCACCTATAAAAGCACCACCAAACTCAAATTTATCAATTATAAATTTACCAAAGGCAAATAAGAATCCTAAGATTGTCCAAAATAGAAATGTTCCTATAGGAGATTTCTCGTTAGAAAGTCCCTTAAAGCCTGCAAGTAGACATATAAGACCACATATTATATAAATAATCTCATCAATTATTACTGTATTTTGGTAGATAAAATCAAACATTCTTATCCCCCTTTCTTATCTTTCTTTCAAAGAAATAACATTGGATAAGAGCTATAACAATCATTGCAACACCTGCAAAAATAGATGTGTTGGCAATGCTTGCAGCTGTTACATTATAACCTGCTTCAGCAAGTACACCTTGCATTAACAATACCCCACTTGAAACTGGGAAGATGTTTTGACCAAAGAAGTTTCCATAGTTTTCACTAGCTCCTGCAAGAGCCTTTAATTGTTCGACTTCTTCGTCTGTCAACTTACGATTTTTCTCTGCTGCACCTTGGGCCATAGGAAGAATGATTGGTCTAATAAATTGTATGTGACCACCAAGTCTAAGAGAAAGTGCTGCAGCTACTGTTCTTATAACTATATAAAGACCAATAACAGCTCCCGCTGATGCTGATTTAATTTTTTGGATAGCTTCAGCAGCTCTTTCCTTTAAGCCATATCTTTCCATAATTGCTATAAGTGGTAAACCTAATAAAAATAAATACATGTACCTATTGTTTAAAAATCCATTACCAATTAAGTCTTGTACTTCGATAAGGCTAATTCCTTAAACAAGACATGTAACAAGTCTTGATAATAAAACGACTGCTACTACATCAAGTTTTAGGGCAAACCCTATAACTATAATAAGTATTCCTACTAATACGAAATAATTCATAATACCTCCTTTTTTTAAAATTATATATT
>NZ_JAXDSU010000036.1:0-9499 GCF_034090325.1 Anaerococcus porci | reverse complement strand
GCTCCATTTTTTTATGTGCGGTATTAGCTCAGCTGGATAGAGCGACTGGCTACGGACCAGTAGGCCTGGGGTTCGAATCCTCAATGCCGCGCCATTTTTTGCAAGATAGCTTATTTTAAATGTTTATAGGCTGTCTTATTTGTGACTTGCCATTGTTTTCAGAACCTTTCTGTAGTTGTTATATTTTAATTTTTAAAGGATAGTATAGGTTTACACTATATTTTGTCTTTTTAATATCCATAATTGAATGTTTTGCGGTATTTCTTTCATGTTTCATCTTTTAAGTTTTTAAACAAATAAAAAAACAGTAAACCTTTTTTGATTTACTGTTAGACTCATTTGGATTAAGTTTTTTAATCACAAAATCAGTTGCGCGTTAAATTTATGCTATTACAAATTCTTTATTTTCATTTTATCAGAAGCGGTATTTTTTCTGATAAAAAAACAATCCTCAATGTAAAAACAAATTATCATAAGCGCTTGTAATAATGATGGGAATGCTACTAATGTTAGAGAATATGGAATTGCAACTATAATAGAAATAGTCCAAACAATAATTGGCAAAATCCATCTGTTCATTTTCTTCTTTTTTACAAGTTGAATCTCAAGTCCTGCAAATATAACTCCAAAAATTATAACAAGTATCAATAAATCTTTATTCATTTTCTTGACTCCTTTCCCTATATTTATCAATTAACTTTTTTGTTGTGTCATAATCATATTTATCCTGTAATGCTAAAGATTTGATAAATTTAATATATGGATCTTCATCTGTTTCCATAAGCTCTATTTTTTCAATTAGCTGATTGAGATTATTTCTAATAATGTGATAAGAAGTATCATAATACTTCGCTATACTCTTTAATGAACCTGATTCTAAAATAAATTGCTTTATAAAGGATATCTCATTGTCATCAAGATTAAATATCCAATCATTTTTCATAATCTTATCACTCCTTTCTTTTTATTTATTATATCATATTTTAAAAATAATTCAAATTTTTGCTATATTTTTAAATTTTATTTAATTAATATTTTATTTTTTTGTATTTCATATTCTCCTTATTGTAGTTCTAATATTTAATTGTATAAGTTTCTTTTTCTCTTTAAAAATTTTGTAGCTTTCAATATGATTTTCTCTATTATTAAGGATAAGATTTTCAAAAACTCCTATTAAATTTTCTTTTTGTGGCGAAGTAGATTTATTATTTTATATTTTTGGCGTTTTGTAATTGCCATTTTTTAAATTTATTTTCTAATTATTTTCATAAAGAATATATTTTTTGATTTTTCTTTCTGTTTTTTATATTCCTTTAATGTAACATTATTAGTTGAATATGACAATGCGGTTTTTATCTTTCTTATCGTTTAAGCAATATCTAAATAAATTCTGATTTTTACTAAATTTTCTTTAATACGTTTTTTACATGCTGATTAGCTAAATAATCAAGTTTTTATTGGAAAATCCTTGTGGTATAATTGTAATGAGGTAATTATGGAAAGAAAATGTTATGCTAAAATTAACTTAAGCCTTGATTCTCTTTACAAAAGAGAGGATGGTTATCATGAGATTGATAGCATTATGACAAGGATTAGTTTATATGATAAGTTAATAATAAATAAAAATAAAAATGGAAAGTTAAATATTAAAACAAATAAAAAAGAATTAGATAATATTAGTGATAATCTTATATATAAGGCTTGGGATTTACTTAAGGACAAGGTAGAAGATCCAGGTCTTGATATTGTACTTGAAAAAAATATACCCATAGCAGCGGGTCTTGCAGGAGGTTCAACCAATTGTGCAGAAACTTTAATGGCTTTAAACGACTTATGGAATCTAAATTTATCCATGGAGGATTTATTTAATTTAGGAAAAAAACTTGGTGCAGATATACCTTTTTTCTTTTTAAAAAAGTCAGCAAGAGCTCAAGGTATTGGTGAGATTTTGACTCCATTTGATATAAATCTTGATATGAAAATACTTCTTATAAATGATGGGACTCAAATATCATCTAAGTTTGTTTACGATAGGCTTAAAGATTATGGCACAATTGATAATATTAAACTTATAAAGGGTCTCGAAAATTCTCGAAAATCTGTTGTAAAAAAATTTGAAAATGTCATGGAAGATGTGGTGTATGAAGCATATCCTCATCTTAGAGAAATAAGAGATAGTCTTTATAATTTTAAATGTGAAAAAGCTCTTCTAAGTGGGAGTGGTGCAAGTATTTTTGCTATATTTTTTGATGAAGATGATATTAGTAAGGCATATGAAAATCTAATAAATAAGTATAAATTTGTAGAAAGGGTGAGTTTAATAGATGACTAATATAGGAGTTTTTGACTCGGGACTTGGTGGTCTTACAGTACTTAGAGAGTTAGTAAAGGAAAAAAGGGCCAACTATTACTATCTTGGAGACAATAAAAATATTCCATATGGTAATAGGACTAGGAAAGAAATTAAAGACTTATCTAAAAAAATTGTTAAATTTTTAGATAAGAAAGAAATAGATTTTTTTATAGTTGCTTGTAATACTATGTCTGTTCTTGCCCTAGATGACTTAAAAAAATATTTTAATAAAAAATTCATATCTATATCTGAAGCAGGTGTAAAAGAGGCTTTAAATGTCGATGGTGATGTTTTTGTAATGGCAACAAAAGCTACTTGTGAAAGGCATTTTTATAAAGAAAAAATTGAGGAAAATTCAAATAAAAAAGTTTATGAAGTAGCTTGTAAAAAATTAGTAGATTATATAGAAAGCGGTTATATAGAAGGTGAGAAGCTTGATAGAGATCTAAAAAATTACTTAAAGCTTGCTAATGAGAAAAAAACAGAGAATATAATTTTGGCTTGTACTCACTATCCAATTATTGAAGACCAGATTAGAAAAAACTTGTTATATGAAGCAAATATAATTGATCCTGCTAAGGTTCTTAGTGAAAATATTAAATTCAAGGAAAGCAAAGATACAAATATAGAGATTTATATGACTGATGCAAATGATGTAACTGAAAAGATGGTTCAAAAAATTATGAATATGGACATAAGTGTAAAACAAGCCAATATTTAAAAAATATTACATAGATTTTACATGAATTTAAATTAAATAAAAAGGGGAATATATATGATATATGCAGTTATAGATATAGGATCAAATACAATTAGGCTTTCTGTTTATAAGGAACGAAATGGCAAAATTTATAATCTCTTTAATGAAAAAGAGGGAGCAAGTCTAAGGTCATATATAGAAAATGGAAAGTTAAATGATAAAGGAGTAGAAAGGCTTCTTCAAACTTTAAATGAATTTAAGTTACTTATTAATAATTTTGATGAGATTGACAATGTTTATCCATTTGCTACAGCTACAATTAGAAATTCTTCAAATAGGACTGAGATTTTACAAAAGGTAAAAGATGAGATTGGTTTTGAAATAGAAATTATATCTGGTGAAGAAGAATCAAAGCTTGCCTTTATTGGTGCCAACTCATCCCTTGCTATTGATAAGGGAGTTTTAACTGATATTGGTGGTGGTTCTAGTGAAGTTGTGATTATTGAACAAGGAAAGGTTATCAAATCAACTTCTTTAAATACAGGTTCACTTTCAGCCTATAATGATTATGTAGATTTTTTATTTCCTAATAAAAGGGATATGAAGAATATAGAAGCAGACATTGAAAATTCTTTAGTTGAAAATAAGTTTTATAAGGAATATCATGATACACTTTGTGGTGTAGGTGGATCAGCAAGAGCTAGCCTTAAACTTTATAATGAATATTATAATTTAGATAAGTCTAATTCAAGTATGGATAGAAAAAAGCTTAAAGATATGACTAAGGATATTATAGATTATGATAGTAAGAAACTTTTAAATTTGATTTTATCTGTAAAAGCTGATAGAGTTCATACTCTTATACCAGGAATGATTATACTTAATAAGATTGCTAAGTACTTTGATTCAGACATTATAAATATTAGCCAAACAGGTGTAAGAGAGGGGTATGTATATAGCAAAGTTTTAAGAAAGGAATAATTTTATGGATATATCTTTTACTCAAAATAGAGAATTATCATGGCTTAAATTTAATGAGAGAGTTTTAGATGAAGCAGACGATAAAGAGGTTGAACTTTTTGAAAGGCTTAAGTTTTATTCAATTTTTGATACAAATTTAGAAGAGTTTTTTATGGTAAGAGTAGGATCTTTAGAAGATTTGACCAGACTTAAGAAAAAGGCTGTTGACAATAAGTCAAATATGACACCTGAAAAGCAACTTGAAGCTATAATGATTGAATGTAAAAGATTATATCAAAAAAAAGATGAAGTTTATAAAAGAATTATTAATGACTTTAAGAGTGAGGGAATCTTTATTAGCAAGGTATCAGACCTTGATAAAAAAGACTATGATACAGCAAGATTCTATTTTGATTCAAAAATAGAGCCCATCTTAAATTTTCAAGTGGTAGATAGGGTAAGGCCATTTCCAAGACTACCAAACCTATCAATAAATGTTATTTTTAACCTAGTCAAGGAAAGACTCAACAAAAAAGATAGGAATTACTTTGGAATAATTTACGTACCAGATAAGATTGATAGATATCTTAAGGTAAGCCAAACATCAATTGTATTACTTGAGGATATAATTAAAGAGTTTGGAGAAAATGTATTTGATAATTATAAGTGCCAATCTAAACACATAATGTCAGTTACAAGAAATGCAGATATTTCCTATGACGATGATGATTATGATGTAGATCTTGATTATAGATCTTATATGAAAGATGTACTTAAAAGGCGCAAAAGACTTCAACCTGTAAGACTTGAATTAGATGAACAGATAGAAGAAGAGGTATTTAATCTACTTTTAGAAAAATTATCTCTTAAGAAAGAAAGTGTTTTTATCACATCATCTCCCATGAGGGCAGGATTTATTTATGATATGCTAGAAGATATGCCTCAAAGTCTTATTGATAAATGCTCATATAATAGATTTTCTCCACAAGAATCCTTTATGGTAGATAAGAATAGACCAATGATTGATCAAATAGATGAAAAAGACATACTCTTATCTTACCCCTATGAGTCAATGGATTCAGTAATAAGACTTTTAAATGAAGCAAGTGAAGATGAATCAGTTATATCTATTAAAATAACCTTATATAGGATAGCAAAAGATTCAGAAATTGCTAAGGCCTTAATAAGGGCAGCTGAAAATGGTAAAGAAGTATTTGTTCTAATGGAACTGAGGGCAAGATTTGATGAAAATAACAATATAATATGGTCATCTAGACTTGAGAACGCTGGTTGTAAGATTGTATATGGTTTTGATGATTATAAGTGTCATTCTAAAGTTTGCCTTATAACAAGGGTTAAGAATGATAAGATAAATTATACATCCCAAGTTGCAACAGGTAATTATAACGAAAAAACTGCCAAGCTTTATACTGACTTTTCTTTTATGACATCAAATAAAGAAATTGGCATAGATGTTAAGGAAGTCTTTGACAATATAATGATTGGAAACCTTGAAGGAAATTATAAGCATCTTTTAGTTTCTCCAAAGCCTATGCAAGAAAGACTAGATGAGTTAATAAATGAGCAAATTAAAAGGCAAAAAGAAACAAAAGATGGCTATATAAGACTTAAGATGAACTCTATATCAGATAGAAAACTTATAGATAAATTATCTGAAGCCTCAAACGAAGGGGTTAAAATTGATCTTTTAATCAGAGGAATTACTTGTATTTTACCAGGAATTAAAAATAGAACAGAAAATGTTAATGTTCATCAAATAGTAGGAAGATTTTTAGAACATCACAGAGTATATCAATTTGGGAAAAGTGATAATTGTAAATTGTTTATATCATCTGCTGATTTCATGACAAGGAATATAAGAAATAGGATGGAAGTTGCTTGCCCTATTTATCAAAAAGATATAAAAAAGAGAATACTTGAATTTATGGATATAATGTTTGCAGACGATGTAAAGACTAGGATGATGAACTCTAAAGGTGAGTATAAAAAGGTTGAGAAAAAAATAGGCCTTATTGCTCAAGAAAAATTCATAGAAATTTCCATAAAAAGAGCTAGAGAAAAAAATAAGGTTAAGGAATCCAGAATAATTCCAAATAATATAAATCATAATAAATTCAAAAATTCTAAAAATAAGAAAAATAACTTTTTTGATAGATTTAAACATTTATTTAAATAACTATAAAAGCAGCTATTTCAATAGCTGCTTAAATTTTAAAAAAATATTCTATAAAATATGATTATAGTCTATATATTTATTCTTACTTGTGTTATAATAGATTTGAAGAAATATTTAATAAATTTTTAAATGAATTTTACTTATAAATTGAAATATATTTATAGTTTATTTAAAAATTTCCCTTTAGATGTAAATTTTTATTATATTGAAATAAATGTAAGGAAGATAAAAGAATGGCTAATAAAAGCATTAGAGATTTAAGACGCAAAAAAAGAAGAGAAAAAAAGAAAAGACTAAAAAATAAGATAATAAAAGTAGGAATAGGCATAGGACTTTTAACCGCTGCCTTTAACATAGATTTAAACTCTGATAAAACAGAAATTCCAATAAGAAGAAGTGTTGAAAATAGAACAGCACAAGCAAATAAGAAAGATGAGATTGAAAAAAAGAAAGAAACTAAAACTCAAATAGCAACACCACTTGGCTTTGAGAAAGTTGAAGTAAAAGATGGGCTTAAAATTGAAAATGATGGATATGAAAATGTTCAAAAATCATTTGTAAGAGCTTTAAATACCCAATATTGTTATCAAAAACCAGAAGATTTTACAAAAACTGACCAAGTTATTGAAGAGGGAGATTATGTAGCTTACTATGGAACTGAAAACTCTTTTTCTAAAATTAAAGTTGGTGACAATTTTTACTATGTAAATAGATATGGATTATCTAAATTAGATGAGGAAAGTCAAATAAATGTAATAAAGGGAATAGTTTTTGTAAATGAGAACAATCCCTTGCCAAAAGACTTTAGACCAGGACTTGATGCTACAAGTAAGAGTGCCCTAGCTACTATGATTAATAATATGCAAAGAGAAGGTCTAGATTTAAGAGTTGCATCCGATTATAGACTTCCAGAGACAGAAGAAAAATTAAATAATCAAGACCATGTAGATAAAGATTTACCTTTTACAAGTGAACATCAAACAGGTACAGCTTTTGACTTTTTTACTGATGAGGATAATAAATATTCTGAAAAGTTCAAAGATACAGATGAATATAAGTGGCTTAAGGAAAATGCTTATAAGTATGGTTTTATAGAAAGATATCCAAAAGAAAAAGAGTCTATTACAAAGCACAAGGAAAGGTGTTGGCACTTTAGGTATGTTGGTGTAGAAAATGCCAAATATATGTATGATAATAACCTTTCACTTGAGGAATATTTGAAAATCAAATAAAAATTAAAGCACAGGAAGGAATTCTTGTGCTTATTTTTAATTTATTATTATAATTTGATATAATATCTAAGTGATACTAAATTATAATAAATTTTATAATTAAAGAGAGGTAATTATGGGACAAACTGCTTTTATGTTAATGTTAGTTACAATTCTATCCAAAGTATTTGGCTTTGCTAGGGAATCTGTAATGGCATATTTTTATGGTACAGGGGATGTTGTAGCGATTTATGCTGTAGCAAATACTCTACCAGTAGTTATAGCAAACTTTGTTGCAAGTGGTATTATTTATGGATTCATACCCATATATACCAAGGCTAAAAATGAAGAGGGAGAAGCTGCAGCAGAAGAGTTTACTTCAAATATTTTTAATATACTTATGATATTTGGACTTGTTGCAGTAGTATTTGGCTTTATTTTTGCAAGGATATTTTGTAAGATATTTTCGCCTGATCTTGAAGGTGACCTTTTAGATATGGCAGTTATATTCACAAGGATAATAATGTTTGCGATATTTGCATACCTTTATTCTGCTGTATTTAGGGGATATCTAAATTTAAAGGGTAATTTTTTTATTCCAGCAATTACAGGAATAATAATGAATGTAATTATCATAGCTTTTACTATAGTAAGTGGTCTTAGCAAAAACCCATATTTTCTTGCTGTAGGTTGTCTTCTCGGTAATGCATTACAATATATATTATTTCCTAAAACTGCAAGAGAGCATGGATATAGGCATATTAATAAAATAGATATACATAATAAGTATATAAAATCACTAATAATGATAGCAGTTCCGGTTATAGTTTCTTCAGCTGCAGGTGAAATATCTCTTACAGTAGATAACTCTATGGCATCTTACTTTTTTGGGAATGCTTCAATATCATTTCTAAGATTTTCAAAAACCTTACTTGCTCTTATAACAGGTGTTATTACAGTTTCAGTTACCACATCTATATTTCCAACTATTTCAAATCTTGGACAAAGTGGAGATATTAGAAATATGAAAATTCATTTAAACTCTGCTATAGTTACGACTATGCTTTTAGTAATTCCAGCAACTCTTGGAATGATGAGCCTATCTGAACCTATAATCAGGTTGGTATTTCAAAGAGGAGCCTTTGATGATGATTCAGTTATAAAAACAGCATCAATGCTTGTAATGTATGCACCATTTGTAATATTTCAGTCCTTATCTGATGTAATAGATAAGGGATTTTATGCAGTAGGAGATTCCAAGACTCCAGTTATAATTGTGGTTATTCAACAAATAATAAATGTTATATTTAACTACATTTTACTTAAGGTGTTTGGATTAGAAGGTCTTGCACTAGCTACAACATTTTCTGCAGGTCTTGGAGCCTTGATGATATTTTATAAGTTTAGAGATAATTTTGGGTCTATGAATTTTAAAACCAGCCTAAGATCATTAATAAAAATTGCAATATTATCTATAATGATGGGTCTTATTGCTCACTTTTTATATAAAAGCTTGAACCCTAAATTAGGCTATGTAATTAGTTTATTTATATCCATAATTATAGCTGGTATTTTTTATTTATTTACCATACTCTTGGCGAGAATTCCAGAGGTAATGAAGCTTGTAAACCATATTTACCATAGATTTTTAAAAAAGAAATAATAAAAAAAGACTGAAAAAAGGATTAAGGCGACCCAAAAAAGTTGTACTAAATACCAGATTGAGTTTTTACTTACTCTGGTATTTATTTACCTTTTCTACCCCTATGGGTAGAAAAATTTTCATGCTACATTCTTTTTTCTAAATTCTACTGGACTTAAATATCCTAATTTTTCTTTTATTCTTTTTTCGTTGTAATATTTAATATATTTTTCTATTGTTTCTTTTAATTGTTCATATGAATAGAATTTTCTACCATAATATATTTCTTGTTTTAAAATTCCAAAGAAGTTTTCCATTGGTGAGTTGTCTAAGCAATTGCCTTTTCTTGACATTGATTGAGTTATTCCATTTGACTCTAATTTGGTTGTGTATTGCTTTATCTAGAGCCTTTAATATTGGTTCTAGATTTGGATTT
>NZ_JAXDSU010000034.1:0-21276 GCF_034090325.1 Anaerococcus porci | reverse complement strand
TGACAGTTTATTAAGTTCGTATAAAATTAAGATAAGCTCCATTCCTATAGGAATGGACAGATATTGATACATAAAAAATTGTATCAACCCTTACCCATTGATCAGGATTTAGGTTGATACACAAAACTATTTACAGACCCGCAAAAAATTAGGCCCTAAAATTTAGAAGGGCCTAATTCATTATGTTTTGAATTATATATCATTCTAATATTTGTTTTTTTGAATTTCCTCTTATATCAACTTCTATAATTTTTTCTACTTCATTATTCCTATATGCGTAGAAATAGTTGGTTAAATTTGCAGTAGAACAAGAGTGATTAGGTATTATTTGAATTCTTTCACCTACTCTTAATTTTTTTTCAGTATCTTTAACTTTTCCAACTTCTTCTGATAAAGATTCTATTAAAGCATTTTCATGACCAATAATAATTCCGTGACCTTTTATTGAATCATTTCCATGAGCTCCCTGATCTAATCCTAAACATTTAGCTCCTGCATCTAACATAAAGTTAGATTCTCTTGGATTTGAGATTACAGAGGCTAATACTCTTAAAGCACAATCTTTTTCTTTACATATTCCTAGTGAAATTTGAATAGCATCTAAAAATACATAATTACCTGGGTGGAATACATTTATAGTGTTATTTTTAACTGCTTTTAAAAAAGTTGGTGTAGAACCAGAACTTATATATTTTAAATTATATCCATGTGAATTTAATAGTTTTTTGACGTATTTTAAAGTTCCAACTTCATCATTTACATATTTTTCAACTTCTTCTGGTACTTTAGCTGAATAAACATGCCCTGGATGGCTTGAAATTCCAACTAGAATTAAATTATCAAATTCTTTTATTTCTTCTAAGAAATTTAAAGTGTTTTCTTTATCTATTCCAAATCTATTTAGACCACAATTGATTATTAGACTATAATTTATTTTTACATTTTCATCTTTAGCTTTTTCATCAATAAGTTTAGCTGATTCAAAGTTATCTATCCTAATTATAAAATTGCATTTTTTAGAAAGTTTAATAATTCTTTGTATAGCTATTTCATCAGAAACTGGATAAGCATACATTATATTTTCAAAACCAGCTTTATAACTAGCTTCACATTCATCTAATGTTCCACATAATACTCCACTTGCACCATTATCTTTTTGAATTTTTAAAATCTCTGAAGATTTGTGGGTTTTTATCATAGGCCATATTTCTTTATTATTTTCTAAAGCAAGCCCATGAAACCTTTTTATATTGTTTTCTAAAGCATCTAAGTTCAATATTATAGATGGTGTTGATAAATTATCTAATTTCATAAATTCCTCCTAATTATAATAATATTAATTTTAGAATGTAAACCATGGCTAGTCCTGTAACTGCTTGTAATACTGACGCTATTGAGAATGATTTATATCCTAGACCTGTGTCGATTTCAAGAGTAGATGTTGCAACCCAGAAGAAATCATCATTTGCATGGAATATCATGGAACCACCGGAAGCACAGGCGAGCATGGCTATTACCAATCCCATAGGCGAAGATATTCCTAAAACTCCTAATAAAGGGGCAAGCATACTTGCTGCAGTTACCATAGCAACTGTACCAGATCCTATAGCTGTTCTAAAAATTGCTCCGATAATAAAAGGAGCTAATATTCCTATATCTATTCCTGAGAAAAAGTTTATAAGTATATTTTGAAGTTCTGAAGCCCTTAGAATACCTCCAAAAGCACCGCCGGCTCCTACAATTAGAACTATTTGTCCTGCTGTTTTTAATGCTTCACCGAAACCTCCATCGAATGTATAAATTTCCTTATCATCCTTGTTAAGAGACATATATGATAATAGAGCGATTATCATACCTATTAATAGAGCAATCATAGGTTCACCAATGAAGTTTATGAAACTTATTAAAGCATTGTTTGTGTTAGAGTTCTTAGTAAGCATGTCTGTAAATGTTTTTATTAGCATCAATATAATAGGTAGAACTATAGGTGCAAAAGACATAAATACAGAAGGCAATTTTTGTCCCTCTGGAATTTCTATTTCATGTTTAGGTAAAAAGTTATATTTTTTTCCTAAAAATTCTCCATAAAAATGTGCTACTAACATAACTGGAATTGAAACTAAAGCCCCAAAGCCAATAACATATCCTAAATCAGCTCCAACAATTCCAGCAACAGCAAGAGGTCCAGGTGTAGGTGGTACAAACATATGTGTAGCGTGTAATCCCATAGTTAGTGACACAGCTATAGATGTCATTGAGATTTTTGAATCTTTACTAATTCTTTTAGCGATAGGTGCAAGTAGAACTACAGCTGCATCACAGAAAACCGGTATTGATACAAAGTATCCTGTAATTGCCAATCCAAGTGAAGCATGCTTTTTTCCGGTGATTTTCAATATAGTTTGAGCCATTGTCTCAACAGCACCACTTTTTTCTAAAAGATAACCTGTAACTGTGCCTATTGCTATTACAACTCCGATACCTGCGATTGTAGAGCCCATGTTTTCTTGAAATGCTTCAAGTATATTAGATAAACTCATTCCAGATATTATACCAAAACTAAATCCTGCTGCTAAAAGTGCAAAAAAAGGATGCAGTTTTAGTTTTACTGTAGAAAATATCAATATGAATAACGCTATAAATAAAGCTAATATTGTTAAAGTGGTTGTAGTCATCGTTTTCTCCTATTTTAAATATGTTTTTAAATACTCTTCCATAATACCTTCTGGAACTAAATTTCCTCCAGTTGCCCATGAAATATGTTGTATATTTTTTCTTATATCAAATATATTACTTGATTTTAGATATTCTTTAGTGGCACCATATTCAAACAGTTTTGCAGGACCTTCAAAAGAAGCACATGCTGAAGGTTCTATCCTAATACCCTCACTTTTATCTAAATATCTCATATACTCAAATAATTTATAATCGTCAATTGTAAATATTCCTGATATGATTGGTTCCATAAGCTTACCTACAAATCCAGAAGGTCTTCCTACAGCTAGTCCATCAGCCTCTGTTTTTCCATCTATACCAAAATCTTGTACACTAATATCTCCATTTAGTCCTGTATCCATACCAATTAACATACTAGGTGCATGTGTTGGTTCTACAAAGAATATATGGCAATTATCACCAAATATTTTCTTTAGTCCAAAAGAAACTCCTCCCGGTGAACCTCCTACTCCACATGGAATATAAAAGAATACTGGATTATTTTTATCTACCCTTATGCTTTGTTCTTCCATTTGTTTTTTAATCCTATTAGCAGCTACTGCATATCCTAAGAAAAGAGTTTTTGAATTTTCATCGTCAATAAAGTAACTACTTGGATTTTCATTAGACTTTTTTCTACCTAATTCAACGGCTTTTGAAAAATCTCCATCATATTCTACAACTTCCACTCCTTTAGATCTTAATAAATCTTTTTTCCATTGTTTTGCATCATTAGACATATGTACAATTACCTTAAACCCAAGAGCGGCTGAACTTATTCCAATAGAAAGTCCAAGATTACCTGTTGAACCTACTTGTATTGTATGCTTCGAGAAAAAATTTCTAAATTCTTTACTAGCAAGTTTTTTATAGTTATCATTAATTGATAGCATTCCTGCATCAATAGCAAGTTTTTCAGCATAAGAAAGTACTTCATATATACCACCCCTTGCTTTTATTGATCCAGCTACAGCTAAATGTGAATCCATCTTTAAAAATAAATTACCTTCAAACTTTGTTTTTTCTTTTAATAGATTTTCCATATTAGAAATTTTTCTTAAAGGAGATTCTATGATACCGTTTGTTTCTTTAGTATCATCAAAATATTCCATTAAAAGTGGTGCAAATCTTTCGAGTCTTTTCTCTGCATCTTTAATATCGTTTTCACTAAAAGGAAAATTTTTCCATACTTCATTTCCGGATTTTTTGCTTTTATTAATCCAAACAGTTTCTTTTTTATTTGCAACATCTTTCAAAACAGGTTCTTTTTCAATAAATTCAGATATATCCATATTCCCCTCCTAAAATTAAATTAAATTTAAAATATTTAATTTAATTTAATTCTATCATATAAAAAGATTGTGTCAAATATATTTTGTTAGTAGTCCAAAGGATGTAAAGGTATAATAAATTTGTTAGTTTTTTAATTAAATAATTAAGAGGTGATTAAAATCGAATTAGATAATTTAGGCAATAATATAAAGAAACATAGAGTTAGCAAGAATTATTCTTTGAAAGAACTAGCTGAAGAAATTGATGTTTCTACATCTTTGCTTAGTCAAATAGAAAGAGGGAAAGCGAATCCTTCACTTAATACATTAAAACATATATCTAAAAAATTAGATATACCAATGTTCTCATTATTTACCGAAGACTATAACAACTCTGTGATGGTAGTAAAGAGAGGAGATAGGATTAGAATTACAAATGGTGAATCGAGTTCAAAAAACTATCAATTAAGTTATGATTTATTGAGCCCAGATATGAAAGGTGACATTCAATTATGTGAGATGACTTTATCAGGAAAACAGTTTAACTCTGATGATTTTAACTTACATAAGGGAGAAGAGGTAGCTGTATGTATTTTAGGAAGAATTGAACTCATGTTGGAAAATGAGACTCATATTTTAGATACAGGTGACTCAGTAAGAATACCCAAAGGAACCAAACATAAATGGAGAAATCCAGGAAATAATGAATGTTCTATAATTTTTGCTATAACGCCACCTACTTTTTAAAATATTTGAATAAAAAGATATCAACAAGAAGTGATTAAAATATTTTTACTATTTAACGTAAATAATTATAATTTTATTGGATATATGCTTTAAATTATATGGCATAAAAAAGCTATAAGTTGAAAATCTAATATTTTGCTTATGTAATTTATAGGATATAGTTAATCTAACTGAACTTAGAAAAACTCTAATATATTTATATGAACAACATCTAAATTGTTTATTATATTTTTGGCTCTAAAAATCAATATATTTATCAAGCATATTAAAGATGTTACATTTTATTTATGTAATGATTTAATTTTGTATTATATATTCTAATTACTTTTACCATAATGTTATAATAGTATATTACATATAATTAATATACTTAAAAAGAAAGGGATTTGCATGATTAATATGTTAGAAAAGCTTGTTGATGAATCAATTAGGTCATGCTTACCAGATGAATCTGTCAAAAAAGAACTCAAAAATCTACCGCAAAATAAAGGAAAGAAAATCCTTATAGCTATTGGTAAGGCTGCTTTTCAGATGGCAAAGACAGCTCTTGAGTCAGATGTTAAATTTGATGAGGCTCTTGTTATTGCTAAGTATGGTTATATGGAGGAAAAGCTTGATAATGCCATATGCTTTGAAGCAGGTCATCCGATTCCAGATGAAAATACTATAAGGGCAAGCGAGTATGCTCTTAATTTAGTGAGTAATTTAAGTGATGATGATTTGGTTTTGATGCTTATTTCAGGAGGAGGGTCATCTCTTTTTGAAATCCCTCTTATAGATTTTGAAGAAATCCAGAATATAAATAAGGATTTGCTAAAAAAAGGTGCTAATATAGTTGAGATAAATACTATTAGAAAAAGACTTTCTAAACTAAAGGGAGGAAAGTTTGCTAAAGCTTGTTATCCTGCCACGGTTTTTAATATTATTTTAAGTGATGTTATTGGCAACAGAGCTGATATGATTGCTTCAGGGCCTACTTTTGTTGATAAGTCAACATCAAAGCAAGCTCTTGACTTGGTCTCAAAATATAAACTTAAGCTTTCTGACAAAGCTTATGATTTAATGAAGACAGAAACTGTAAAAGATTTGCCAAATGTAATTACTAAAATATCAGGAAGTGTGGATGAACTTTGTTTAAAAGCCAAAAATATTTTAGAATCTTATGGCTACAAGGCAGAAATCCTTACTACAAGTTTAGGATGTGAGGCAAGAGAGGCGGGTTTTTTTATGGCTTCTATTGCAAAAAGTCAAAGCAAGAGATATGACAAAAAAGCTTATATATTTGGTGGAGAGACTGTAGTAAAAATAAAGGGAAAAGGAAAAGGTGGACGCAATCAAGAACTTTCCTTTGCAGCTGCATTAGGTATAGAAAATCTTTCCAATGTTAGGATAATTTCTTATTCATCAGATGGGACAGATGGTCCAACTGATGCGGCAGGTGGATTTGTTGATGGAAATACTATGAAAGAGCTTAAAGATTGTGGAATATCTTTCTATGATACTTTAGAAAACAATGATACCTATCATGCCCTTGATAGGATAAATCATTTAATAAAAACAGGTCCTACTGGGACTAATGTAAATGATATTTCAATTATTATTATAAATTAAAGGAAAGTTTAAGACTATCTCTTGATTTAGAATTAATATATAAACTTTTCTGATAAGCTAACAACTAAAAATATTGAATAAACCATGTTCTTATATCTTATAGGCATGGTTTATTTTTTGATTTTGCGTTGAAATTTTGCGAAATACTGGATTTCTGGTTTTGTATAATAACAAGCTTTACAAGGCATTTAAAAAAAGTGTATTAATTATTTAAAATAACCATGCTAGACTTATGGGTATGTTTTAATATATTTTATGACTTTAATTAGCCATTTTTATAATATCTCTTCTCTTAATAAAAATCTCATAAATTTTACTAGGGTTTTTAATGAATTTGAAGATGGTATTCTTAGTCAAAGCTATACTCTTGTGAACCATAATCTTTAAAAAAATTAGATATTTAAATGCTTTTGAAACTAATAATTTAATAGATTGATATATTGGATTGAATAAAATAAGACTTGTGCTCTTAAACACAAGTCTTATTTTTATTCGAAATCTTTTATGTAGTCTCTATTATCTAACATTTCATTTAGTACAACTTCATCAGTTTTTTTCATTCCATATCTTGCTATATTTGCTACAGTTTCTATAGTTTTATCTAAAGAATCTTTAACTATACCATCTCCTGGCTTAAATGACTTATAATGTTTTGCTTGCTCATAAGCAAGGGCAGCATTTCTAAGGCTTGAAGCAATCTTCATTGCACAAGATGATTTGGCTCCATCACAAATTATTCCAGAATTAACAGCAAGGGAATTTATTATAGTATCTTTTATGATTTTTTTATCTTCTCCTTTTATAAAGGCAATAGAAGAAAATACAGCACTTGATGCAGAAACTACTCCACAATAAGCTGATAGCTTTCCTATCTTATCCTTTATATAAAGGGAGATAAGATTTGAAAAGATTAGGGCCCTATAAAGGTCATCTTCCTTATATTTGTAGTCTTTGGCATACAATATCAAAGGAACAGATGTGGTTATGCCTTGGTTTCCACTGCCTGAATTTATAATTACAGGAAGCTCACAACCATTCATTCTTGCATCAGAGCCTGCAGCCGCAAAGGCTACTAGTTTTTCAAAATAAGCCTTGTTATCCATTTCTAAAACTAGTCGTCCTATATTAGACCCCCAATCATTATCGAGACCTTCTTGAGCAATTTTGAGATTGTAGTCTATTTGTTTTTGGAGAATATCCTTGATATCGTTATAATCACAAGTTCTTGCAAAGTTATAAATTTCATTAAAGGAGAAAGAGCAAGAATCCTCGTTATTATCTTTTGATGTCTTATCAAAAATGACCTCTCCATTTTTTTCCATTCTAACAATATTAGTATGACTATCTTCAACGACAACTTTAGAAGAATTGTCTTCATTAATTGTAATAATTTCTATATATAAATTAGCCTTACCTTTGGCAAGATTAAGCTCTACACACCCTTCTTTAATAAAATCATCGCACTCAGATAGCCTAGATTTGTCAATGGTACTTAAAAGTTCAAGCTTTTTGCTAGAGTCGGCCAAAAGAGCTCCGGCTACTATAGAAATTTCTATGCCTTTTCTACCCAAAGTTCCAGGAACTGTAACAGAATATGCGTTTTTAATCATATTTGAAGAAAGATTGGCAATGATTTTCTCGGGTTTTTTACCCAAAAGTTCACTTGCTTTCGCAGAAGCAAAGGCAATAGCAATTGGTTCAGTACAACCAAATGCAGGAATTAATTCTCTTTTAATTAATTCTTTATAATCCATTATGATAAATCTCCCTTATATGGAGGGTTACCATCTCTTCCTGGAACTTTTTTAAATATTCCAGTAACCATAAGAGCAATAGCACCATCTCCTGTAACGTTACAAGCAGTACCAAAAGAATCTTGAAGGGCAAAGATTGAAAGCATAAGAGCTGTACCTGTTGCATCAAAGCCTAAAACTGAAGTTATAAGACCTAGAGATGCCATAACAGTTCCACCAGGAACCCCTGGAGCTCCAATCGCAAATATTCCTAATAAAAGTATAAATAAAATCATGGATCCAACGTCAGGTAATTTTCCATAAAGGATTTGAGAAACAACCATAACAAAGAATGTTTCAGTTAAAACCGACCCACAAAGATGTGTATTTGAACAAAGAGAAACAACAAAGTCCCTAATTTTTGGATCTAAAGTTTTGGATTTTGCAGAGCACTTTAATGAAACAGAAAGAGTTGCTGCTGATGACATAGTTCCAATTGCTGTAAGATAGGCGGGTGGGTAGTGCTTTATTACCTCCATAGGATTAGTTTTACTTATAGCTCCACCTATTAAGTAAAGAAGCAACAACCATATGTAGTGTCCTAACATAACTATAAGGATAACCTTAAGAAATACAGGAAATTGACTAACTATAACGCCTTCATATGAAAGCTCAGCAAAAGTGGTTGCTATGTAGACTGGTAAGATTTTGATAACAACCTTATTAACTAAGGCCAAAATCATATTATTAAATTCTTTTAATAACTCCTCCCACCTTCCAGATTTAGTCCATATAACAGCAAGACCAATAAGAATTGATGTAACAAGAGCTGTCATAACAGCCATTAGCGGTGGTATGTCAACTTGAAATAAAAGCTCTGGAAGCTTTTTGGCATTGGCTGAATCATTTACAATATTTAAATGAGGAATAATTAAAGTTCCTGCAATATAAGAGAAAAATGATGCTCCAATTGAAGATATGTAACAGATAATAAGAGTTATACTCAAGACCTTTCCTGCATTTTCGTTCAAAGAAACAATAGCGGGAGTAATAAAACCTAGGATAATTAAAGGAACTATGTAATTTATAAGGTTAGATAACACATACTTAATAGTAGAAATAACCTCCATAATAGGCTCATTTACAAAGTTTCCTATAAGAATACCTATAGCAATAGCAATGATTAACTTAACAAGCAAGTTATCAAGAATACCTTTTCCTTTTGTCATAAAAACCTCCGTAAAAATAATTAATCCTAGAAAACTAGGATAAGACGCACTCCGATATATAGAAAGTGCATCATAATCTAATTTTACAAAATCAAAATAATAAAGTCAATTATATGTAATATTTACCATAATATACTAAGTTTTTATAATAATTAGGAGAAAAAAGTATTGATTTTATAGTATTGATTAATAAATTAATATATATTTAAATTAGTAGCACAATATTAAAGTCAAGTCCATAATATTGTGCTAGTAATTTTTACACAATATTATGGACTTGACTAATAAATTGTTTCAATAAGTAAAAAATATATACATCTTTATTTAAATTACCTTTTTTGAGAGTTATATATTTATTAAATGAATTAAAGAAAATTTTATATAGTCTCCATATATTCAATAAAAAAGGGATTGTTGCAAAATGAATTAATCTTTTCATAATCATCACAAGCTCCTCCACGACAATTGACTTTCATGAGTTGGAAGGTTATTCTCAAATTTTTTATGAGTAACTTGTAATGATTCAACGTTATAAATTCATAATTTTACAACATCCCCTTTGACTTTATTTATTCCAATAATCTTTGTGAAGCTTAAAAAATTCTTCTTCAAGTTCTAGGAATGGTCCTAGAGTTTTGAATTCTTTTTGTCCACTAGCGATTACAACTCTACTAGGTAGATTTAAAGTAGGATTTCTTATATCGTTACCTGTATATTTTTTAAGTTCTGATTCTCTGGCTATATATACATGCCTACCTAGATTGCCCCAATACATAGCTCCTGTGCACATGGCACAAGAATCTGCACAATTATATAGGGTAAATTCTTTCATTTCTTCTTTAGAATAAATTTGTGAAGCTTTTCTCATAAGGAGAGCTTCAGCGTGGGCAGTGCAGTCACCATTTTGACTAACTTCTTCATTACCTTGTTCCATAAGTATGTTTACATCCTTATCTGCAAGTAGACATCCAAAAGGGTGGTTTCCCTTTTCTTTAGACTCTTTACAAATTTCAAGAACTCTATATAATAATTTAACTTCAAAATCTTTTAGATCTGATAACTTATAATATTCTTTTTGCTCATATATAAGTTTAAATTCTTTTTTCATAATAACCCTTTATTTACCTATATCTAATAGTTGATATTGGTATGTAGTCTGTATCTACATATTCCATAGTATATAATACAGCTTTACCCTTATCATCGTATTCAAAACCTCTTAACAAAATACATTTATTAGGTAGAAATTTGTCATCTATATCTAAGACTTTTTTAATATCTTCTGGTTCTACAGCATGAAACTCTATACTATCACTTGAAATTCTTATATTATACTTTTCTTTGTAAAAATTAAAAAGAGAGTCATTATAGGATTTAATATATTCTAAATCATTTTTGAAATAAATAGGTAAAAAATCTAAGCATATTACAGCTATTTTATTGTCAGCATAAAAAGCTCTAGCACTAATGATTAGCTTTCCATTTTTTCCAAAAATATCATTTTTTATCCAATCTGGAGTATAAATTATCTTTGTTTTTATTGATGTAATTTTTTGTTTATATCCTAAATCTTCAATAATATCACCATAAGTTTTCATTCTGAATAAATCTATTTTCATATTTTTATAATTTGGACTTACAAAGGTTCCCTTTCCTTGAATTCGATTAATTTTACCTTCTCTTTCTAAATCAGAAAGAGCACTTCTCAAAGTAACCCTACTTATGCCAAACTTATTAGCCATATCTTTTTCAGAAGGAAGCTTGTTTTGTTTTCTGCTAATTAGATTTTCAATCTCATCTAGTATATATTTTCTTGCCTTATTCCTTAAATTATCTTCGGTATTTATGGTTGCCATTTAGAAAAACCTATAACTGATAGAACTATACTTATACATAATAAAATAGTTCCAAAATTCATTCCAAATTTAGTTGAAGACAAACAACACATAAAAGAGCCTATTCCCATAATTATTATGCCTATTATAGAAATAATCCTATATTTTTTAATAATCTTGTCATTCATTTTATGCTCCTTTTTTTGTGAATTTAGCAATTAAGTTATAGATTATAAATCCTGCTATTATACCATTTAAGGCAGGAAGTCCGAATATACCATTAATTGCACTACAACCTTCAGCAACGTTGCTTAAAAGTTTAACTATGACTAAAGAAGCCACCCAGCTAATCCATGGTGTAATAGCCCAATCTTTTATTGAATTAGAGTTTAAATCAGGATAATTTCTTTCGTTTACAATATAGTAATTAGATAAGATAATTCCAGCAAGAGGGGGAACTATAACACCCAACAAATTTAAAAAGGTAAACAATATAGCAATATCATAAGGCTTTGTAAGACATAGTAAACCAGAAGCCAATAATACTATTGCTATTATTTTTTTTCTATCTGTACTGAAACTGTTAGCTAAGTTTAGTGAAGAAGAATATAAATTTGCTGCATTTGTGGTGAATATATTTGTAGTCATTAAAATTAATGATGGAATTACAAGGCCCAATTTTAGTAGCACTGCTGTTAAGTCGCTATCATTCATTCCGATTCCAGCGATAGAACCACATAAGATAAGCAAACTATTACCACCTAAAAGGCCTACACATGCACTAAGCATAGCTTCTTTAGGGTTTTTAGCAAAACGCATAGTATCAGCTATACAAGTAGCAGTAGATAATATCCAAGTTCCTATAACTATAGTTACACCATTTACCATAGACATTTCTTTAGCAGGTATCCAATTAAATATGGTATCCCAACCTGCTAAATTTCCTGATTTTAAAGCAGTACCCATTGATAAAAATATGATAGCTGGTATAGCTATATACCCAAGAATAGTTATAGCTTTGATACCGGCGAAAGAAAATATTCCCATAACTATAGCACTTAAGAAAAGAATAGCTAATTCTCCATAGCCTTCAATACCTAAAACGCTAGATATAAATTTACCATATGTGGCAGCTTGGATAGTGTACCAACCTATATTAACTATTGGAACAAATAGAGTTGCTATCTTTGAACCTTTGTTTCCAAATGTATGTCTTGTTATAAGAGCAAAACTAAGGCCGGTTTTACTTGCCATGTTAGCGATAGCAATTGCAATAAGACAAAGAAAAACGTTTCCGATAGTGGTAGCGAATATTATTTGTTTGAAACTTAAACCGCTAGCAAGGCCGCCACCTGTCATCATACTAGTAATTACAAAAACAAAGCCAAGCCATACTATAGTGATAGACCAAAAGCTCTTTCTTGCATTCTTAGGAACAGCTGTCTTTTCAAAATCCATATCGATATTTTCTGTATTTTGAATGTTTATTTTCTTTTCCATAAGACCTCCTTAAAGAATAATTTTAAAAGGTAATACCTATTTTGACATTATTATATCACACGTTATATTTTATGCGAATGTTTTTATTATTATATTTGAAATATAAATAAATTAAGAATGTAAAATATTTGTATTGGGTATAAACATAATAATATTAGATAATATAATAAAATAATTATAAAAAACATTTAGAAATGGATGGTTTTATGTTTGAAAATTTATATGCTCATATTGATCAAAAAAATATAGAAAGAAAACAAAGCTTATTTGATCATTTAATTAATACGGCCAATGAATCAAGAAAATTAGCTCAAGATTTAAATCTTGAGAATTCAGCTTATATAATTGGATTTCTTCATGATATAGGAAAAGCTAGAGATGAATTTCAAGAAAAAATCACAAAAAACTCTAAAAAAAGTGTAGATCATTCTACTTTAGGCGGTATTCTAATAAAATATTTAGTTAAAGATATACAGAATAATAACAACTGCTTAAAATTTTCTTCTTATATAAATGAAGAAGAAAATTTAAATATATTTTTAGATTTTTGTAATGTTTTGATTTATTCGATTTTATCTCATCATGGTCAATATAATATGATAAGAAAAAATAAAGATAAAATATATGTTTTTACATCTTTAGATAGGATTACTAATATAGAAAAAGAATTATCTTTTGATATAAGAGAGTTTTATGTAGAATTAAAAAAATTTCTATTGGATAAGAATATAGATATTATCAAAATATTTATTAACTCCTTTAAAGAGTATGAAAATATAATAAGTAGGCTTGATATATCATCTCAGAATGAGGCTGATGAAAACTATGAGTTTAAAGAAAAACAATTTTATAATTCTATGCTTATTAGATTACTTGTATCAATATTAAAATCTGCAGATGTTAAAGATACTATAAATTCATACGAAACAGTTATTGAAGATAAAGATTATAAATTGATAGAAAATGTAAAAGATGAATTTGTAAATAAAATTAATCTAAAATACGAGGAGTTTGGAAATCCAAAATCAAAAATAAATAAGGTGAGATATGATATATCAACTCAAGTTTTCGAAAATTCCAAAAAATTTGGAAGTGGAATCTATAGACTTGATTTACCGACTGGTGCAGGAAAAACATTACTTTCCTTAGCTTATGGAGTAAACCAGCTTAAGTATAAAGGTAAAGATAGATTTTTCTATATAACTTCATATTTATCTGTACTAGAACAAAACGCTAAAGTTATTAAAGATGTTTTAAAAAATGAGGAATACATACTAGAGCATCATTCGAATGTAGTAGAGGAAAAAGAAGAGAGTAACTCTTTTAATGATGACTTTGGTGATAGTCTTGAAAAAATCAAACATGATTATATTCTTGATGATTGGACTAATCTTATTGTATTAACAACAATGGTTCAATTTTTTAATACATTATTTAAAGGCTCTTCATCAAATATAAGAAGATTTAAATCATTAGCTAATTCAACTATTATTTTAGATGAGCTGCAATCTTTGCCTGTAGATGTTTTGTATCCTACAAATCTTGCTCTTAACTTTTTAAAAGAAGTAATGAAGGCTAATATAGTTTTATCTACAGCTACACAACCTACTTATGATTACGAAAATTTAGTTTATAGGCTAAAATATGGTGATGATAATTTAGAAAATAAAGATGTTTTAAATCTTAGTAAAGAACAAAAAGTTGTCTTTAAAAGAACAAAAGTTGAAATATATAAAAACGGAGAAGAAACTTCCATAGATGACTTGAGAAATCTCATTCTAGATAATAAAGATAAGTCAAATCTTATTATATTAAATACAAAAAAAGCTGTCAAAAACACATATGAGCTTTTGAAAAATGATATAGAAAGTGAAAATCTATATTATTTAACAACTAATCTACACTCTGTAGATAGATTAAGGATAATAAAAGAAATTAAAGATAGGTTAGAAAATAATGAAAAGATTGTTGTTATAAGCACTCAGCTTATAGAAGCTGGAGTAGATGTTGATTTTGAAGTTGTCATAAGATCTTATACAGGAATAGACTCTATAATTCAATCAATGGGAAGGTGTAATAGAGAAGCTAAACTTGAGTATGGAATAGTATATTTAATTAACCTATCAAGAGAGGCTGAAAACTTGGACTATATAAAATCTCTTAAAGAAAGAAAAGAGGCTGGACGATATGCCTTAAGTAAATTAGGTAATAATCAAGACATAGAAGAAATAATACCTATTTATTTTAAGAAACTTTATACAAATTTAGATTATAATCGACTATCTTATAAGATAAAAGAAAGTAATTTTGTAGATTTATTATCATTTCTTGATAACTCTTTAATTAATATAGAAAGTTCTATCGAAAAAATAAGCACAAGTAATGAGAGTTACTTGAATAATTTTGAAATATTAGCAACAGTAATGACTCAAAGCTTTAAAAGCGCATATAATAACTTCAATTTGATTGAAAATAAGATGGACACAGCCATAGTGGAGTGTGAAGATACCAAAGATTATATAAATGATATTAGAGACTTAGAGATAAGCTTTAGAGAAAGTTATGATTTTTCCTTACTTAAGAAAATGAAAAATATAGTAAGGAAATTAAATCCATATAGTGTTAGTATTGGAAAAAACAATTTGGAATCTTGTGAAGAGATTTTAGATGGAAAAATTTATATACTAAATAATGAGTTTTATGACGATAAAATAGGAGTTAATTTTGAAAGTAATGATTTGTTTATAATTTAAAAGGAGCTACAGCTCCTTACACAAATAAAAACATATTTCAATCCACAGAGTTTACTCTGATATATAAATTATACCCAAAATTATTATTAATAAAAAATAAGTTGACAAATAATGAATCATATATTACACTAATAATAACATGAAAATAGAAAGGAGGAAAAATGGAAAAATCACAATATTTTTACGCGAAAGTTTATGGGGATAGGGCCTTGTGGACTACTCCAGAATCTAAGAGCGGGGGAGAAAAGCTTACTTATCAAATCCCAACAAGAGAATCTTTAAGAGGGATTATAGATTCAAACTATTTTAAACCCACAATCAGAAATGAAATAGATGAAGTTAGGGTAATAAAAAAAATTGAAACTTATACTGTAGGTACAAGGTTGTTGTTAAATAGCTATAAGTCAGATTTAAGTGCATATACCTATTTGACTGATGTTTGCTACTATGTTAAGTTTCATTTCGAATGGAATGAGAATAGGCCTGACCTTAAAAATGATAGGAATATGAGAAAACATGAAGAAATAACAAAAAGATCTTTAAAAAGAGGTGGAAGAAGGCCGATATTTTTAGGAGTTAGCGAATGCCTTGGATATATTGAAATCCTAGATAAAAACCAATATGAAAAAGATATAGGATATTATGATAATAAGAGTTTATCGTTTGGAATAATGTTTAATGGTTTTATATATCCTAAAGAATCTGGAGATAAATTAAAATCAACCTTTACAAATATAGATATGAGAAATGGAAGAATTAAATTTATCCGTCCAGAGGAATGTGAAATTGTAAATGAATTAGACGATTATAGTTTTAAAGTAGCTGACTTAACTAAGAGTGTCGACGAGGAATTAAAAGATTATGGAGATAGCCTATGAGTTTACTTCAAGTACTTTATAATTCATATGAATATGCTGAAAAAAATAAGATGGTAGATAAGCTTGATGGAAGTGATGTTATTCTACCTATGTATCATGAAAAGAAGAAGTCTGATGGAAAAAATATAATAAGTGTAAAAATAGATAAAAAATCTAATATAATAGATGCGAATTTCCTTGAAAAAAATGAAATTATAGTTTTTCCTATAACGGAGGATTCTGTAGCAAGATCAAGTGGGGTAGCACCACATCCTCTAGTAGATAATGGTGCATATTTGTTTGATAAGGATTCAAAAAAAGAAGAAGCATATAAAAAACAATTAGAGGAATGGATAGACTACTCAGAAGATGACTTCTTAAAAATTATATATAATTTTATATCAAAAGATGATTCCTTTAAATTAATTGTAGATAAATTTTATAACCATTATGTTATAGGAAAAGGGGTGAAAATAGAATACAAGAAAGAAGGGGAAAAGAAAGCTAAAACTTTTGATTTTTCTAAAGTGTTTTTTACATTCGTTATTGAAGACTATGATGGAATAAAAGACATATCAGTTAGTGAAAATAAAAAGTTACATGAAGCATATATTAAATATGTAAAATACTCAAATGAAAATGATGAAGAAAAAGAGAAAATCATTTGTAATATAAGTGGGAAAGAGGATTATCTATGTACAAAGCATAGACCTTTAATGGGAACAGCTAGGTTGATTTCTCAAATAACAGCAAGTGATGAAAATTATTTAGGAAGATTTTCTAATCCAGATCAAACTATAGAGATAGGTACTGACTCAAGCCAGAAAATTCATTTGATGGCAAAATATTTATTATCATCTAAGAAAACCTCGGTGTGGTTGGGTTCAAACTCATATTTAGTTAATTGGTTTTCAGATGATATTAAAAATGATTCTAAGTTAAATCTAAATTCTAGTGTATTTAAAATTATAAAAACTATTACTCCGATAGGAACTGATACAAGTAAAGATATAGGAGAATCATTTTTAAAAGGAAAAATATTATTTTCTGATTCATCTAAATACTATGTGGCAATATTTGACAAGGTAAGTAATGGAAGGTCGGCAGCCAAATATTTCAAAGAAATGGATACATCCATATTAAAAGAAAATTTAGGAAAATGGCAAAATAAATATTATTGGTTTAGCTACAATAAAGAATTAGATGAAGAGGTGGTATTTACACCAAGTCCTTACAATATATTAGTTTCAGCCTATGGAATAGAAAGAGATAGTACTTTAAAAATAGCAAGCGATAAATTCTTGCAAAGTCAATTACAAATAATAATCTCTTCTATTGTTGAAGGTAAAGATATAAGCGATAATATTGAAAAAGCATTAGAGAATAACCTAAAACAAAGGCAAAGATATGATAAAACATGGAATAGAATGAAAAATTGTGCTATGGCAATTTTAAGATATAAGGAGGACATAGATACAAATATGCTAGATAGAGAAAATAAAGATAGGTCATACTTATATGGAAGACTACTTGCCATATATGAAAGAATAGAAAAATCTTGTTTTGATAAAGATGATGACATAAGAGTTTCAAATGCAGAAAAACTATGGACATCATATATTAATAACCCTGTATTAATTAGTACAAGATTAAGAAACATGATTATGCCATACCATAATAAACTAATGATAAATGAGAATAAAAGAGGAATTTACTTTAAACTTAAAAATGAAATGAGAGAGGTTATTAACTTAATAGATGAAAATTATAATTATAAAAAACAATCTAGTAATATTCCTTTAGGTCCAGGATTTATGTTTGGATATGAAGCACAAATGAAAGATATATTTACTAAAAAATCAAATAGGGAGGGAAACGATGATTAATAAGAAAGTAGATTTTATTTTTACAATTAAAGTAGAGGGAGCAAATCCAAATGGAGATCCATTAGCAGGTAATATGCCTAGAATAGATTCTAGAGGATATGGAGAAATAAGTGATGTATGTTTAAAAAGAAAAATAAGAAATAGAATGCAAGATATGGGGCACGAAATATTTGTAAAATCTGAAAACAGGAGCGATGATGGATTTAATTCTCTAGAAGCAAGATTTTCTTCTAAATTTGATAATAAGAGTACAAATCAAGAAATTGAAGAGAAATCATGTGAATATTGGTTAGACGTAAGGTCTTTTGGGCAAGTTGTTACTTATTTAAAAAAATCAGTTGGGATAAGAGGCCCAGTTTCTATATCAATAGCTAAGTCAGTAGAACCAGCTATAATAACAACTATGCAAATAACAAAAAGTGTAAATGGGCAAGAAATGAAAGACGGAAAAAAATCTTCTGATACTATTGGATCAAAACACTATATAGACTATGCTGTTTATGTAGTAAATGGTAGCGTAAATGCGTATTTTGCAGAAAAAACTGGTTTTGATGAAAAAGACTTAGAAGTGCTAAAAGAAGCAATTAGGACATTATTTATAAATGATGTATCGTCTGCAAGACCTGATGGCTCCATGGAAGTAAAAGATATATATTGGATAAATCATTCTTCAAAAATAGGCGATGTATCTAGTGGAAAGTTAAAGGATATGCTTATCTATGACCTAGATCAAGAAGAAAATAAAGACAAAAAATATGAAGATTATAACTTTAGATTAGATGAAGAGAAATTAAAGGAATATGAAGATTTAGGCATAAGTGTAGAACATTTTGTAGGTTTATAAGATGTATAATCCTGATGACTATTTGCTCTTGAGTGGAATACAACATTTTCTATTTTGTAAAAGACAATGGGCTTTAATCCATATTGAAAATGTGTGGAAAGAAAATACTTACACTATAGAAGGACAAATACTTCACGAAAAAGCAGATAAGCCATTTTTAAAGGAAAAGAGAAAGAATAAAATCATTTCTAGAGCTATGCCTATTAGTTCAAAAACATTGGGATTAAGCGGTATTCTTGATGTAATAGAATTTAATAAATCAGATGATGGAATAAAATTAAAAGGTAGAGATGGCTTACGGAAGCCAACAATTATTGAGTACAAAAGAGGAAAGAAGAAAAAATATTCTTACGATGAATGTCAACTAATGGCAGAAGCTATATGTATAGAGGAGATTTTTAAAACGAAACTAGACTACTCATATATCTATTATGGAGAAACTGACAATAGAATAAAAGTTGAATTTGATAAAGATTTGAGATCTCTTACTATTGATACAGCAGAAAAAATGCACCAATACTATGAAAATAAAATTGTGCCAAAAGCTGAATTATATAGGAAGTGTAGACTATGTTCATTAAATGAAGAATGCAATCCAAGACTCACAAAAAAGCCTAAAAATGTAAAAAATTACTTATATGGTGAACTACTATGAAAAAATTACTAAACACCTTATACGTAACAAATTCAGATGCTTACTTAAAAAGAGAGGGGTTAAACATAGTAATATCTGTAGATAATAAACGTATTGGAAGATATCCTATCCATATATTAAGACAGATAATCTGCTTTAATTATATGGGAATAAGCCCGGCTTTGATGAAACTTTGTATGGAGAACAATGTAAGTGTGACATTCTATGACCCATTTGGTAGATTTTGTGGAAGAGTCGTAGGAAAATCATACGGTAATATCTATACACGTAAAAAACAATATAAACTTAGTGAGAGTATAGACTCAATAGACTTTGTAAAAAATATTATTTATGCTAAAGCCTATAATTGTAGAAAGCTACTAATAAGAGGGAAACTGGACCATAAAGATAAAATAGATTTGCCTAGAGTAGAGAAAGTAATAAATAGAATTAAAGAATTAATGTTACAAATACCTTTGGCAAAAACTAAAGATGAAATAAGAGGTATAGAAGGAAAAATAGCTTCGGAATATTTTTCAGTATTTGATGAGTTGATAATAAAAAACAGAGAGGAATTTTATTTCAATGGAAGGAACAAAAGACCTCCTTTGGATATGGTGAATGCTATGCTGTCATTTCTATATAGCATATTAACAAATGAAATAGCATCTGCACTGGAAGGTGTTGGGATAGACTCTTATGCAGGGTTTTTTCATACGGATAGACCAGGTAGAGTGAGTATGGCTTTAGATATAATTGAAGAAATGAGAGCTTTTATGGTGGACAAATTTGTTTTATCTCTAATAAACTTAAATAGAATTGATGAAACAAAATTTGAAATCAAAGAAAATGGAGCAACTTTATTAAATGAAAAGGGAAGAAACCTAATATTATCTTATTGGAACGAGAGAAGTCATGAAGAAATATATCATCCTTTCTTAGAAGAAAAAGTTCAAATAGGTTTACTAGCACATGTTCAAGCTCAATTATTAAATAGCTACATTAGAGGAGATATAGAATCCTACCCTCCTTATATGAGGAAATGAAATGCAAATATTAATAACATATGACGTAAAAACATCAAGTAAGGGTGGAAGCAGAAGATTAAGACAAGTTGCAAAAATTTGTACAAACTATGGACAAAGAGTTCAAAATTCAGTATTTGAACTTAATATATATCCTGCAGACTTGGTGAAGATAAAAAACAAACTAGAAAAAGTGATAGATCTAGAAGAAGATAGTATAAGAATATATAATTTGGGGAAAAATTGGGAAAGAAGAGTAGAATCTATAGGAAAAGATGAAGCCTATAATCCTGAGAAGGATTTATTAATAATGTGAGAAGTTTGGCTTAACATAAAAATATTAAACATATCTCATAAAAAACTTTATATATATTATAATTTTAAGATTATAATGTATTCTTGCAGATAAGAAGGCTCGAAGAATGCCTGAAATCTGCAGTCACTCCCTTCATGGGAGTGTGGATTGAAATTAACCATTTTGCACGATTTATATATTGTTTAATATCAGTGTCACTCCCTTCATGGGAGTGTGGATTGAAATTTAATTAATTTACTATTTAAACGATTTAATATAAGTCACTCCCTTCATGGGAGTGTGGATTGAAATTATTAAACTACCATTTAAATCATAAAGAC
>NZ_JAXDSU010000023.1:0-22132 GCF_034090325.1 Anaerococcus porci | reverse complement strand
TGACAGTTTATTAAGTTCGTATAAAATTAAGATAAGCTCCATTCCTATAGGAATGGACAGATATTGATACATAAAAAATTGTATCAACCCTTACCCATTGATCAGGATTTAGGTTGATACACAAAACTATTTACAGACCCTAAGATAAACTCCATTTCTATAGAAATGGACATATATTGATACATAAAAAATTGTATCAACCATTACCCTTTTATCAGGATTTAGGTTGATACACAAAACTTTTTACAAAACCGACCTTTTTTCTTATTAAAGATTTTCAACCAATTCTTTAATCTTATCCCTATATTCTTTTGCAATTTCTACATCAAAGTCTTCGCCTGCTGTTTGGAAGTAGTGGTTTAGGTTTTTAACAAGCTTTGCTATTTCTATATTTTCTTCGCCTGTTTCTTCTTTTATTTTTTTGGCCTTTGTAAGGTAGGTATTTATTTCATTTACTATTTGCATAGTTACATGTTCATTATGATTTTCATTTAATAGATATCTTAAGGTCCAATTGATATTGGTTGGAGTTATACCTGCCTTATGCTCTATTACTACATTATTTGCCCTCATTTTATCTATAAAGTCAAATAAGTCTTCTTGTTCAAAGTCTTTGAAAAAAGCAAAGGTAAAGTCGTAGTCTTTTACATAGTCTGACTTGGTATTGTTATTTTCAAATCCTTCGATTTCTGCTAGATATCCCATTTTTTGGTCTAAGTCTCGCATACCTATATGTTTTAATTTAATATTTTCTTTTGTTGTTAATATTCTTAATTTTTCTTTTTCTATATCATTAGCGTTAAATAATACTATTAAAGCCATATTCTCTCCTTTTTTGCATAGTATTAATAGTATACCCAAAAATGCATTTTACTCAATTAAATTGGGTATAATATAATAATAAGGAAATTAAGGGAGATTGATATGAAGGATTATAATTACACAAATGAAAGAATTAGGGAAATAGATAGACTTATTGATAAAACAAGATATGCCTTGGGAGTTTTAAATAGGTCTACAAAAAGAGTTGGAAATGTAGCTGATTTCAAGCTTACAGCTTTACTGGGCAGAAACATTGTTGGAGATTTTTTGAGAAATAACAAAAATAATGCCATAAATAATGCTATAGACAGGAGTCAGGATATTTTATTAAATCTCCATTCAGATTTATTGCTTTTTGACCCAAGGCTTGCAGATATTATTGACCTACCTTACAAGCTTAGCCAATATAGTTCGACAAGAAATGCCTTATCAGATATTAAACTTAGGATAGGTATGAGAAAGAAAAAGTTTGATATACAAATGGCAGAAAAAAAGCTCCTTACCCTTATCAAAAGACTTTCTAAAGAAAAGAGTAAGGAAATTAATAGACTTAAGATGGAAGCTGAGCTTGAACTCTACAAATAAATATAAATTTGGGACATTATCACCTTTTTACTTATCTATAAGTAGGAGGTGATTTTTTATGACAAAGATTGAAGTAATCTATGTATCTGATGATGAAAATGATAAATAGACTTTAAGAAAGGAGGATTAACCTACTTTGATGCAGAGTCTATCAGATATAACAAATGAAGTGGTTAAAATTTATATGGATATAGTTGAAATTATTACTAATCTTGGTTTTCCAATTGTTGTATCTTTAATTCTTATCACAAGTCTTGATAAGAAAGTCGATTGTTTGATTGTAAAAGTAAATGAACTTATTGCAAAAATCGATAAGAAGGAGAAGTAATGGCAAGCGTTGAAAAAATGATATCCTATGCTATAAGTAAATGGCATAAGGTAGGATATTCTATGGGACCTAAAAGGCTAGGTCCCAACTTTCTAGACTGTTCTTCTTTTGTGTATTATGCTCTTATAGCTGGTGGCTTCTTAGCTAAAAATCATCCCATAGGAAATACAGAGACACTCTTTAAATTAAATGGAACAGTCTTAGAGGAAGTTTATGATTATAAAAATGTAAGGCGAGGAGATATATTTATAAGAGGATATGAAGGATATTCTAGCGGTGCTTATGGTCATACTGGGATTTTCTTAGAAAAAGATAAGATAATTCATTGTAATGCATCTAATAATACGGTAACTATTAATGGATGTGATTCTTATATTTCATCATTTTTAAGAAGAAAGAGATCAGCTAATGAAAGGTATTTTAGGCCTGTTATAAGAGTAACTAATTTTTCTAAAGCCTTTAAGGTAAAAGATGAAAAATGGAGGGGGATATGTCAGGCTGATTGTAATGTAAGGGCTAAGCCATCTACTAGCTCTCAAATAGTTGCCCTTTATAAGAAGGGAGATGTTATTTATTATGATGAGGTTTGGGAAGGTGGTGGATATAGGTGGATTTCCTATATAGGATATTCTGGAAAAAGAAGGTTTGTCGCTTATAGGGATATGAATTTTAATTCTTGGATTTCATTTAAGTGATAAGAAAAGGGGCTGTTGCAGAATAGATAATCTATTTTGCAATAGCTCCTTTACTTTTCTTCAGATTTTCTTAGTAATTTTGTATAAGAGGCACATATATTGTCAAAGGCAACTAGTTCTTCTACACTATATTCTTTTAGAAGTTTTTTTCTTGTTTTAAGTATGTCTATGTTATCATATTTTTTGTGAGCAAGAGCAAGTTTATCACCAATACTACTTGTATAAAGGTGGAAAATTTTACCATTTGTTTTGGAATTTTTCCTATAAACTAATTCTTGTTTCATAAGTTTTCTTACAGTTTGAGATATGGCTGATGTGGATCTGTGCCAAGTCTTGGCAAGTTCAGTTACTGTTATTGATGGATTATCTGAAATTTGAGTTAAGATATGAACTTCTATCATAGTAAGTTCTGGTCCGAATCCATAATCTCTTCTAGTGTTGTAGTAGTTTGAAAAGGCAAGAACAAAGTCATACATAGGGTCAAGTAGTTTACTTAACTCTTTGTATTTTCTATCGGTGTCTTTTTTATTATCATCAAGTCTTACCCAATTATCTATTATTTCATTTTCATATATATCTTTTTTCATATTACTCTCCATATATTGTATAATACTTTTTTTAAAATCTTGTACAAGTCTTAATAGTTAAGTAGCTTAACAAAAATATACAAATAGAACTCAAGATTTCTCTTGAGTTTTATTTTATTCATTTGCTAGTGCTTCTACAGGATCTTTTCTAGCTGCAATTGATGAAGGGATAATACCTGCAATAAGGGTAAGTGATATTGAAATGATTATTAGCAATACTCCTGTTTTGGATGGAAGTCTTGAACCTATATAGGATATTTTGGTTACATTTTGCATGATATTTGATATAGGTATATTTAATAAGTAAGTTATCAAAACTCCCAAAAGACCTGAAAGAAAACCTATTATAAAGGTCTCTGATAAGAATACTTTTCTTATATCAGATTTGCTAGCACCAATTGATCTTAGGATTCCTATTTCTTTAGTTCTTTCTAAAACTGATATATAGGTTATAATACCTATCATTATAGATGAAACAATTAGAGATACTCCAACAAAGGCTATTAGAACATAAGATATAGTATTTATAATTGTCCTAATACTTGAGGTAAGAAGTCCTACGAAGTCTACGTAGTTGATTTTATCTTCTAATTTTTTATCCTTGTTGTAGTCATCTATTATATTTTTTACATTTTCACGATTTTCAAAGTTTTCTACATATATTTTTATGGTAGATGGGGCGGATTTTGATATATATCCAAAACTTTCTAGATTATTTGTGTAGGTATTTGAAGAAAGCTTTTCTTCATACAGTTTATCTAAGACCTTATCTTCTGGATTTTCTAAGAATAGATTTATAATATTCAAAGAATTTTCACTAGGATTTTCCATAGATATTTTTAGATTTTCATTAGATGACTTTTGCAAATTTTCCTTTAAGATATCTGAGTTGGCAAGAAGAAAGGATTGGATCTCAAGTTTTTCCTTGCCTTTTAGATTTTTAAGGTAAGACTTAGCAGCATCTCTTTTTTCCTTATCATTATTAGCCTTAAATGGGATTTTGTTTAAGATATTTATATCTTTATTAGACTCTTGTTCTTTGACTATGGCAGAGTTTTTGGCCCTATCTATAAGTATATCTGTAAACTTAGAAGTGAAACCTATTGGTGCATTTGTTTGACTATTTGTTTCGCTATCTTCCTTTGCTCTTGCTATACCTACTATTTTAAGGTCAAAACCATTTTCTATTGTCTTTTTTCTTTCGTTTTCATCATCTTTTATATTTTCATAAGTGTCTCCACTTTTCTTGTAAAAATCTGCAGGAATTAGGGCTTTGAATTTTAGACCAATAAGTTTTGATTTATTTAGTTTTTTATTATCAAGCTTAATTTTTTCACCATTATCAATCTTTTTTAATATATCCTTGTATTCTTTTTTAGGAAGAATTCCTAGTTCATACAAGCTTTCAGCATTTACTGAGTTATTTTTATCAGTGAATAAAACTAATTCATTTCCCTTGCTTGGCCAATCCCCTTCTATTAAATCATATTCTTCTTTTACTATGTCAGAGATAGTACCATCTTTGTTGGAGATTATTTGTCTGAAATTCTTGTGTTCTCCATTTCCCATAGTAAAAATTGGACTAGATTGACCAGTAAATATTATATTTTCATCATCTTTAAAGTCAGACCCATCTGTATTTACTATCTCACCATCCTTATCTTTACCATATATATCAAAATTAAGCTTATATAAGTAATTTATGGAGTGCTTTCCTATCAAATTATTTATTTTTTGATCTCCACTTTCTAAATATTCTTTGAAAGGAGATAGATTATTCTTACTTATAGATGAAGTGAGATTTGACTTTTTTTCTATAATTTCGGCATTTGCTGTCACATTTTTATCATCTTTTTTATTGTTTGTTTCATCTTTTTTTGACATTATAAAACTTTCACCAAGCTTTAGGCTCTGTTCCTGAATTTCTATAGGGTAGGATTTTAAAGTTTTTCTTTGGCTTTCTACTATAAATTCATCGACTCCATTTGAAAGAGAAAGAATAAGGGCAATCCCTATAATCCCAATTGAGCCTGCAAAGGCTGTAAGTATAGTTCTTGTTTTTTTGGTAAGTAGGTTATTAAAAGACAGACCAAGTGCTGTTGGAAGGGATAAGGAAAGCTTTTTAGTTTTGAAATTATCCTGATTTTTTTCTTCCACATATGGGAGAGAGTCTGAAAGAATCTTCCCGTCTTTTAGCTTTACTATTCTTGTTGAATATTTCTCTGCCAAGTCTGGATTGTGGGTTACCATTATAACTAACTTATCTTTTGAAATTTTTTTTAAGATTTCCATAATTTCTTTTGATGTTTCAGTATCAAGGGCACCTGTAGGTTCATCTGCTAGGATTATGTCAGGATTATTTACAAGAGCACGTGCTATAGCAACCCTTTGCATTTGCCCTCCAGAAAGTTGAGCTGGTTTTTTATATATGTGATCTTTAAGTCCCATTTCTTCTAGAACTTTGATAGCTAAATCTTTTTTCTTATGTTTTTCTTCTCCTGAAAGAGTTAAGGCAAGTTCGACATTTTTAAGTATTGATTGGTGTCCTATAAGATTATAAGATTGAAAAACAAAACCAACTGACTTATTCCTATAGTAGTCCCGGTCCTTGTCTTTGAATTTTTTAGTTGACCTACCATCTATTAAAAGATCTCCTTGTGTGTAGCCCATAAGCCCACCAATAATATTTAATAGACTAGTTTTTCCACCACCTGAAGGTCCTAATATTGATACAAATTCATTTTTCCTAAAGCTGATGCTTATATCATCTAAGGCTTTTTGTTTATATTCACCAGTCTTATATATTTTGGTAATATTTTTTAATTCTAGCATATTATTCCTTTCTAATTATTTTTTGATATATACTTAGCTTAAATCATTTCAAGTTTTGAATAAAATAAATTTTTCAATATAATAATATAAGATGTACCATGAGAGATTTATTTTACAGGACCTATCCAAAAAAAGTTAATACTAAAGAAAATACAGGTTTTTTAGATATTTATGAACTTGATCAAAGATTTATTTTACTAAATATCCTACAAATTGGAAATATTCTTATAGAAGATGTCATTAATCCAAATGACTTATTTGATATATACCCGAATTTAGGAAATAGGGATGATTTTATTGATAAGATTAGAAATTGTAAGAAGCTTGGTATCTGTTCATATCTTAAATTTTCTAGAAAAGATTTTAAGGATGAAAATAGTCTTATTGAAGTCCTTTTTTATTGGAAGAAAAATGGAATTGGATGTTTTTTCTTAGACTTTACACCTTCATTTGATGTGGTTAGTATGCTAAAAAGATTAAAAATTTCTTTTATTAGTTTAGAAAATTTTGATATTTTCAATAAGTTTTCATCTGATTTTATAAAAGCATCTGATAAGAATATTTACTTAAAAAATTACATTCACAAGATAAATGAAGACTATGATGATAATTTTATTTCTTTAAATAAATCTAGATTTTGGATAAGTTCAAAAGTCCTTAATTTCTCAAATTTTTACATAGAATGTGCAAAAAGTTTAGCTATAATTAGTATACTAACTAAACAATCTTCTTTCATAAAGGAAGGGGAAGAACTTTTATTGTATAAGGATGGTTTAGATAAAGAGATAAGAAAGGATTTATTTGAATTTTATAAGAACCTATCTTTAATAAAATATGAATATAGTGATATAATTAAAGGCAAATACTTACCTTTATATAAAAAGGATAAGGACCTTTTGGCTTATCTTTTTTATGAGGATGGAGAGTGCTTGGTTATAATGATTAATCTAAGTCAAAAGGATATTTTAGTTGATACCTTAAATATTTTGACCAAGCCTAAGTTTTTACTTGGAAATATTTCAAGAAGAAGAATAGTTAATACTTTAAACCTAAGACCTTATGAAGGAATTGTTTTTGGGTGTAAAACGAAAATTCAAATTTTAAATAATTAATTAGATGGGTAAAATATTTTTATAGGAGAAAGATATGAAGATTACAGTAGTAGGTTTAGGATATGTTGGTTTATCCAATGCAATTTTATTATCCTTAAATGAAGAAGTTGTTGGAGTAGATGTTGATAAAGAGAAAGTTTCTATGATAAACAATAAGAAATCACCTCTTAAAGATAAGGAAATTATTGAATATCTTCAAAATGAAGATTTAAATCTTACTTGTAAGACCAAAGCTGATGAAGATTATAAGGACTCTGACTATGTAATTATAGCTGTTCCTACAAATTATGACGAAGAAGATGAGTACTTTGATACATCCCTTGTAGAAGGGGTTATAGAAGATGTAAAAAGCGTAAACAAAGACGTAATAATCATTATAAAATCAACTATTCCAATAGGATATACCAAAGAGATTAGCAAGAAGTATAATGCAGAAAATATAATATTTTCACCTGAGTTTTTGAGAGAAGGAAGAGCTCTTTATGATTGCTTATATCCTTCAAGAATTATCTTTGGTGGGGATGAAAAGTATACAAAAAATATTATTAAAGCCTACTTAAAGGCAAGTAAAAATGCTCCAAAAGTTTTAATTATGGGAAAAACTGAAGCAGAAGCTGTTAAGTTATTTGCCAATAATTATCTTGCTATGAGAATTTCATTCTTTAATGAATTAGATTCTTTTGCTGAAAGTAAAGGCCTTGATACAAGAAATATTATTGATGGAGTATGTGAGGATCCAAGGATAGGAAATCATTATAATAATCCATCCTTTGGCTATGGTGGATATTGTCTACCAAAAGATACCAAGCAACTTTATGCAAACTATAGAAATATTCCGAATTCCATGTTTGAAGCAATTATTAAGTCAAATAAGATAAGAAAAGATTTTGTATCTAGAAGAATAATAGATAAAAATCCGAAAACGGTTGGGATTTACAGACTAACTATGAAAACTAATTCTGATAACTTTAGAAAGTCAGCAATCTTTGATGTGATTGAAAATCTCAAAAAAGAAAATATCGAAATAATTGTATATGAACCTACTCTAAAAGTTGAAGAAATTGAAGGATTGAGGGTAGAAAATAACTTAGATGAGTTTAAAAAATGTGATGTAATTGTTGCTAATAGGGTTGAAGAAGAACTAAAAGATGTGAAAGATAAACTATATTCAAGAGATATTTACCAAAGAGACTAAGGAGAGCTTATGACTGAAAAAAAGAAAAAATTTATACCTCAAGTACACTCTAAACTAAGAAAATCTTTTATTACTGTTCCAGAAGAAATATATAGGGCAAGTGGAATTAAAATCTATGAAAAAAGAATAAAATCATTATTATTTACGACAGACCTTGCCATTATTAGAAATACAAACGCAGATTCCATTATGGCAGTTTACCCTTATACACCGCAAAACACTATAGCTCAATCCATAATATCAACAGCATCAGTACCATGCTTTATAGGAGTAGGTGGAGGAACAACTAAGGGCTTAAGAAGTAAGTATATTGCCTTTGATGCAGAGCTTGAGGGAGCCTATGGAGTTGTAGTTAATTCACCTATACCAAATAAAGATATAGAAGCTATATCAGAATTTGTAGATATACCTGTAATTGCTACAGTGACAGGTTTTAAGGATGATGTACTAGGTAAGATTAATTCTGGGGCTGAGATTTTAAATATCTCTGGTGGTCCAAAAACTCCTGAACTTGTGGCAAAAATCAGAAGTATTGTTGGTGAGGAATTTCCAATTATAGCTACTGGTGGCAATAAGCCAGAAACAATACTAAAAACCATAGAAGCTGGGGCTAATGCCATTTCATACACAGCTCCATCAAGTGCAGAAGTATTTGAGACAATGATGGAAAATTATAGAAAATAAGAACGAAAGACTGTTTAGAGGAAAATTTTAAACAGTCTTTTTATAAAGGAGAATTTATGTATAAGGGATATATTACTGATATAGAAGGTATAAAGATAGGGCATGCTCAAAATTTTGATGCAGGAACTGGAGTAACTGTTCTTATTCCTCCAAGAGGAAATACTGCAAGTGTAGAAGTAAGAGGAGGAGGTCCTGGAACACGTGAAACGGATTTATTAAATCCTATAAATACAGTAAGTGAAGTATCAGCTCTTGTCTTATCAGGAGGATCAAGCTATGGACTTTCTGCAAGCGTTGGAGTTGTAGAAGAGCTTGAAAAAGACGGGATAGGTTTTAAACTTCCAAGTGGAGTTATTGTTCCTATAGTTTCCCAAGCAATTTTATATGATTTAGACTATAAGGAATCAAAAATAAGACCAGATGCTAAAATGGGGAAAGAAGCTTACGAAAACGCAAACTTTGATGAAAATCGCCAAGGAATAATTGGTGCTGGTACAGGAGCGACTGTTGGAAAGGCAATGGGAGAAGACTTTCTTATGAAATCAGGTCTTGGATCTGCAACAATTGAAGTAGGGGATTTAAAGGTATCTGCTATAGTTGCCTTAAATGCTATGGGGGACATTTTCGATGATGAAAATGGTAAGCAAATTGCAGGAATTTATAAGGATAATAAATTTATACCAACTATAGATGTCTTATGTGATTTATATAAGAAAAATCAAATTGATAAGAAAAATTCCCTAAATACAACGATAGGTATAGTTGCTTCAAATGGGAAATTTAGCAAAACTGAGCTAAGAAAAATTGCAGGTATGGCTCATAATGGATACGCCAGGGCTATAAGACCAGTCCATACTATGCTTGATGGAGATACAATTTTCTCCCTTGCTACAAACAAGGTAAAGGCAGATATAAACCTAGTAGGGGCCTTATCAGCTAAGGTGATGGCACGTGCTATTGCAAATGCAATATATTATTCTAAAATTGAAGATAGTGGAGAGTTTATTTAATAAAAATATTGACACAAAGTTGAATTTATAGTAACATAAATAAGAATTCTCTACTCCGACTTAAAGATCGGGGTCAAAGACCAAAGGGAGGTGAAAAAGATGAATAAGTATGAAGCAGTATTGATTTACAAACCAGAAGTTTCAGATGAAGAAAGAAATAAATCTCTTGAAATATTCAAAGGTATCATTAATGATAGTGGAGAAGTTGAATCTGTAGATGACTGGGGAAAAAGAAAACTTGCATACGAAATCAACTATATCAAAGAAGGATATTATTATATTGTTGATTTCAAAGCTAATGCTGACCACATCAAAGAATTTGAAAGAAGATTAAGAATATCAGATTTAATTCTTAGATTCATGGTAATCAGAAAAGAGGACTAAGATGAACAAAGTTTTTCTTATAGGAAGACTAACCAAAGACCCTGAGCTTAGGTATATCCAATCAGGTCAAGCGGTTGTTAGTTTTACCTTAGCAGTTGATAAAAGATTAAGTAGACAAAAAAAGCAAGAAATGGAATCTCAAAATCGTCCAACAGCTGATTTTCCAAGAATCACAGTATGGGGAATGCAAGCTGAGAATATATCAAAGTATCTTAGAAAAGGAAGTCAATGTGCTATAGATGGTAGGCTTGAAACAGGCTCTTACCAAGATAAAGATGGAAAGATGGTCTATACTACAGATGTAGTTGCAGACAATGTGGAATTCTTAGGTTCAAGATTAGATAATGCTGGAAATGGCCAAGCTTTTGGAAACATGAACCAAGATCAAGGTTATAGTAATTTTAACCAAGAAAGGTCTTACAATAATTCTAGTAATTTCCAACAAAATAACAACAATCAAAACATAAACGATGATGATGACTTTTTCGATGATGACTTTCAAGAAATTCAAGATGACGGAAGAATTCCTTTCTAAGTATTAGGAGGATAAAATGCGTAGAAATTTCAGACCAAGAAAGAAAGTCGACCCATTTGTCAAAGACCCTTCAAAAGTAATAGATTATAAGGATATTGAAACTCTAAAAAGATTTATCTCTGATAGAGGAAAGATCCTTCCAAGAAGAGTTACAGGACTAAATGCGAAACATCAAAGAGAAGTAACAAGAGCAATAAAAAGAGCTAGACAAGTAGCTTTATTGCCTTATGAAGAAAACTAAAATTAATCGATAAATAGAATAAATAATTTTCAATAAGCAAAGAAAGCACCTTATAGGTGTCTTTTTTTTATTTAAAAGTAAAATTATTTTATGGAGATAAATAAGAAAAGATATAGGGATTTTGATTCCTATTTTAAGAAGAAGTATAAGAAAAAGATAATAAAACTTCCTCTAGATGGTGGCTTTACTTGTCCAAATAGGGATGGTACTATTTCAGATAAGGGTTGTATTTATTGCTCTGAAAATGGGGCAGGCGATTTTACTAATAGGCTAGATGATATAGATAAGCAAATTGAATTCCAAATAAATAGGCTTAGAAAAAAAGATAGAGATGAGGGCTATATTGCCTTTTTTCAAAATTTTACGTCGACTTATGGGGATATTAATTATATAAGATATGTTTTTTATAAGGCGATTAATAATCCTAGTATTATGGGCCTTTCTATAGCAACTAGGGCAGACTGTTTAACAGATGAAGTACTTGAGTTATTGGATGATTTAAACAAGAAGACATTTTTAATAGTTGAATTAGGATTACAATCTGTAAATGAGGATACTATTTCTTTTATAAATAGAGGTTACAGCCACAGGGAATTTGATAAGGGAGTTTTAAAACTAAATAATCTTAATATAAAAACTTTAGCTCATCTTATAATAGGTCTTCCTAAAGAAGATATAAATGATTATCTAAAGGATGTGGATTATATAAATAAGAGAGGATTTTGGGGACTTAAAATTCACAATCTTTATATAGAAGACGATACTTTAATATATGACTATTATAAAGAAAATGAGAATCTTTTTACGATGACAAAAGATGAGTTTACTGATTATATTATTGAGATCTTGGGTAAATTAAATCCTAGTATTGTCATACAAAGACTTACTGGAGATGGTAGATATGATAGGATAGTTTGGCCTATTTGGTCAAAAAATAAGGCGGCTGTTCTTTCAACTATAGACAAGAAATTAAAAGATATGAATTTAAAGCAGGGGGATTTATGGAAAGAGAATTAGGAAATTATTATGTAGAAGGATATAACTTTGATACAAAAACATATGATAGTAAGGAGAATACAATTTTACTTGTAGTAGACCTTCAAGAAAAGCTTATGCCAGCAATATACAAGTCTGATGAGATAGTTAAAAAAACTTCTGTACTTTTAAAAACTTTTGATATGTATGGTATTGATAAGATTGCTACAGAACAATATCCAAAGGGACTTGGAAAAAGTGTAGCAGACATAAAAAAATATTTGGATGATGACCATATATTTTCTAAGACAAGCTTTGATGCTATAACTGATGATGTTTTCTCATACCTTAAAGAAAAGAAGATTACAAACGTTGTGATAACAGGGGCTGAGAGTCATATATGTGTTTTTCAAACAGTAAGAAGACTTATTTTTGAAGGCTATAAGGTATTTGTAGTTGAGGATGCAGTTTCAAGTTTTAACCAAGAGCAAAAAGAACTTGGTCTTAAACTAATTAGAGATATGGGAGCAAGTATAGTCAATACAGAACTTATAATGTTTGATCTAGCTAGTGATTCAAAAGATAAAAATTTCAAAGAAATTTCAAATCTAGTTAAAGAAATAAGAAAATAAAATGTTAAATAGGACTATTTCAGCTGTCAAGTCATCTGAAAAAGGTCCTATTTTTATTTATATTTTTAAATGTTAATTTATAAATTATGCTTGATATCAGACTTTGTTTTTAATATCATATAGGGATAGAAGTTTCAAATAAAAGTTTCAATCTGCAAAAAATTCCAGTATTTTTATAAAAAATTGGAAATTTTTTCTTAAAAAAACTTATATTTTTTAATTGAAATAAATACGAGTGATTTACTTGTAATTAGCTAAAATTAGCATAGAATATATGATGGTACAAGTTTTTACTTGTGCTTTTATTGGTATAAATTACCTTTAATAATATAGGAAAGGAAAATGTATGAATTTACATATGGGACTTGATGTCGGCTCTACCACTGTAAAGATTGTTATAACTGATGATGATTTTAACACTCTTTACTCTGTGTATAGAAGGCATAAATCAGATGTTAAACAAACAGTAGCTACTGTCTTAAAAGAAGCTTATGAACAATTTAAGAATGATTTTGTAACTGTAAATGTAACAGGATCAGGTGGAATGTTTGTGGAAAAATACTTGGGTATAGACTTTGTCCAAGAGGTCATCGCAGAAACCAAGGCCATAAAGAAATTTATTCCTGAAACTGATGTTGTAATAGAGTTAGGTGGAGAAGATTCTAAGATAACTTATCTAAAAGGATCTGTAGAACAAAGGATGAATTCAATTTGTGCAGGAGGTACTGGTGCTTTTATTGACCAAATGGCTGCCCTTCTTGATACAGATGCATCAGGACTTAATGATTTAAGTAAGGACTATAAAAAAATTTATCCTATAGCAAGTCGTTGTGGTGTATTTGCAAAAACTGATATCCAAGCTTTGATGAATCAAGGTGCTTCTAGGGAAGATATAGCAATCTCAGTTTTCCAATCAGTAGTAAACCAAACTATATCAAATCTTGCCTGTGGTAGACCTATAAAGGGAAATGTAACATTTCTAGGAGGACCACTCCATTTTTTAAAGGCCCTAAGAGATAGATTTATTGAAACTTTGGGAGAAGAAGAAAATACATTTTTTACTCCAGTAGATGCTCAACTTTATGTAGCAAAGGGTGCTGCTATAATGAGTGCAGAAGAAAGCGAGCCTATCTCATATAAATCACTTATAAAAAGTCTTGAGGAAGATAAAGATATAGATATGGAAATGACAAAAAGCTTGGATAGGCTTTTTAAAAGTGAAGATGAATATGAAGAATTTAAGAAAGAGCATAAGACAGATCTTGTAAAATATAGGAAAATAGAAGATTATGATGGGGAAATTTATCTTGGTATAGATGCTGGTTCTACTACTTCAAAGCTTGTAATGATTTCGGAAGATAATGAAATTCTTCATGATGATTATCAAATGAATTTAGGAAGACCTCTTGAAGTTGTAATAGGCATGCTTAAAAAGGCTTATAAGAAGATGAGTAATAAGGCCAAGATTGTATCAAGTGGAATATGTGGCTATGGAGAAGAATTTATAAGGAATGCTCTTCACATAGATAATGGTGAGGTTGAAACTATAGCCCACTACTCTGCAGCTAAATTCTTTAATCCAGAGGTGGACTTTATATTAGATATTGGTGGACAAGATATGAAAGCTATGCACATAAGAGATGGGATAATTGATTCTATCCAATTAAATGAATCATGTTCATCAGGTTGTGGTTCATTTCTTTCAACCTTTGCTGCAAGTGTAGGTCTTTCTGTAGAAGAGTTTCAAAAAAAGGCACTTTTTGCTAAGAAACCTGCAGATCTTGGCTCAAGATGCACTGTATTCATGAACTCTAAAGTAAAACAAGCCCAAAAGGAAGGCTCAGAAGTTTCTGATATAGCAGCTGGTCTTTGTTATTCAGTTATTAAAAATGCTATTCAAAAAGTAATAAAAGTAAGAGATCCCAAATCTTTAGGAAAAAATATAGTTGTACAAGGTGGAACATTTTACGGAGATGCAATCCTTAGGGCCTTTGAGAAATTATCAACTCGCAAAGTTACCCGTCCTGAAATATCTGGACTTATGGGAGCCATGGGTATGGCACTTTTATCTAAGGAAAAATCAACTGGCCACTCTAAGATTTTATCTCTTGAGGAGATAGATAACTTCACTTACACCCAAAAATCAGCAAGGTGTGGTAGGTGTACTAACAATTGTTCCCTACAAATAAACATATTTCCAGATGGTTCAAGATATATTACTGGCAATAGGTGTGAAAGAGGTGCTGGTGTAAAACAAGAAGAAACTTTAGCAGACCTTAATATGTATAAATTTAAGAATAAACTTCTATTTGATAGAAAAACATTGGGAGATAAAAATATACTAGGTAGGGTTGGTATACCAAGAGTTTTAAATATGTATGAAGATTATCCGTTTTGGCATGAGTTTTTTACATCTTTAGGTTTTGATGTAGTCTTATCAGATGAATCAACTAGGGAGATTTATGAAAAGGGTATAGCTACAATTTCATCAGAAACTGCCTGCTATCCTGCAAAGATTAGCCATGGTCATATAGAAAGCTTAATTGAAAAAGACCTTGATATGATATTTTATCCTGCAGTATTTTATGAATATAAACAATTTGATAAAGCTCAAAATCACATGAATTGTCCAGTTGTTTCAGGTTATCCTGATCTTATTGAAAATAATGTAGATAACCTTTCAAAAACCAAATATATGGCTCCATACCTATCTTTTGAATCAGAAAAGATAATATCAGATAGGCTTGTAGAAATTTTTGAAGGATATGAACACAATGGATATAAATTAACTAGAAAGCAAATTATAAATGCAGTTAAAAATGCTTGGGCTAAAGAAGGTCAATACCATGAAGATATAAGAAAAAAAGGAAGAGAAATTCTTGAATATGTCCATTTAAATAATGAAAAGGCCATAGTTCTTGCAGGACGTCCATATCATATAGACCCTGAGATAAATCATGGTATACCAGAGCTTATAGAATCTATGAGAATACCTGTTTTATCAGAAGATGCTATAGCATATTCGATAGAAGATTTAAAATATGAAACAAGGGTTCTTGACCAATGGTCCTACCATGCAAGATTATATAGGGCTGCTGAATTTGTAGCAAATGACCCATGTCTTCAATTAGTTCAACTAAACTCTTTTGGTTGTGGACTTGATGCAGTAACAACTGATCAAGTTCAAGAAATACTTGAATCAAGGGGAAAGATTTATACCCTTCTTAAAATAGATGAGGTATCAAATTTAGGAGCTGTAAAGATTAGGATAAGATCTTTAGTCCAAGCTCTTGAACAACAAAAGGGACGTGAAGATTTAAAAGAAAATTTAGATGATGATATTAAACTTTATGAAAGTCATGAATTCACCAAAGAGATGAAAAATGATGGATATACCATTCTTGCTCCACAAATGGCAAGAGAGCACTTTGAAATTATGGAAAGTCTTTTAAATGGGTATGGATATAATATAGAATTTTTGGATAAGGTTGACAGTAATGTCATTGATAATGGCCTAAAATATGTAAATAATGATTCATGTTATCCTTCAATAACTGTAGTAGGTCAATTTATGGAAGCTATCAAATCAGGAAGATATGATACAGATAAGCTTGCTCTTTTAATGACTCAAACAGGTGGAGCTTGTCGAGCATCAAATTATGTGGGTTATATTAGAAAAGCCTTAAAAGATGCTGGTTATCCACAAATTCCTGTAATTGCCCTATCAGCCCAAGGTATAGAATCTCACTCAGGTTTTGATCTTAAAAAAGTATCCAGTATCCCTATGCTTATAAATATTGTAAGATCTCTTTTACTTGGAGATTTAATAAATAGGGTTTCAAATGCAACAAGACCTTATGAGAAGAATAAGGGTGAAGTAAATTCTCTTAAGCTAAGATGGATAGGTGAAGCTTGTGATAAGATATTTGGAATGAGTTCAAAGACTTATAAGAAAATGATCCAAGATATAGTTAATGACTTTGATGAAGTTGAAGTTTTAGATATAAAAAAACCAAAGGCTGGAATTGTTGGAGAAATTTTAGTTAAATACTTAGAAGAGGCAAACAACCATCTACAAGATACACTTGAAGATGAAGGAGCTCAGGTTATAGTTCCAGATTTAACAGATTTCTTAATGTATTGTCTTGCAAATACTGAGATAAAAAAAGACTTATATGGAAAGAGTCCACTTACAGCATTTTTTGGAAAGGCTGCGATAAATACAATTGAGTTTTATAGAAAGCCTATTCGAAGAGCTCTTAAAAACTCAAAAAGATTTGAAGAACCAGTTTATATAAATGATGTAAAAGAATACGCAAAAGAGGTTACAAGTCTTGGAAATCAAGCAGGTGAGGGATGGCTTCTTGCAGGTGAAATGGTTGAGTTAATTCACCAAGATGCACCAAATATAGTATGTATTCAACCTTTTGGCTGTCTTCCAAACCATATTACAGGTAAAGGAGTTATGAAAAAAATAAGAGAAATCTATCCAAAAGCAAATATAGTAGCCATAGACTATGATCCAGGTGCAAGTGAAGTTAATCAAATAAATAGGGTTAAGCTTATGATGAGTCAGGCTCGTGAGAATTTAAAAGAAGAAGGTGCAAAAGTATAATATTATAAAAGACTAGTAGAATTGACTATCAGCAAAACTAAGGTAGTTAATAAGTAAGATAATCTCATTATTATCTTTAAAATATCGAAGTTATCATTATCTAGCCTTTATTTAAAAATCTATGTTAGTCTTTTATTTTTGTAAAATTAAAAAATTAAAAATTGTACCTATATTAATGTTTAGATTTCAATGCTTTAGTTTTCTATATAAAATATTTTAAAAGACTATTGACAAATATTTTGAAAAATAATAGAATATATGCAAGTTAGAAAACTTAATTAGTTTAAAAACTTTACAAAAAGAAGAGTACTAAGAAAAACTGATTACAGAGAGCTTCGATTGGTGAAAGAAGTAGATGTGATTTTTAGGAAGATGGTCTTTTTTAGGAAGTATCGATATTGAGATTCTTCCGGGTGCTCCCGTTATAGGGCTAGAGTATGCTAGTACTTGATGAGTTCATATGCATGAGCATATGAAGAATAAAGGTGGTAACACGAGTCTTCGTCCTTTTTAGGAGAAGGCTCTTTTTTGTTATCTATGATAAAATTAAGGAGAAATAATAATGACTAAAGAAAAATTCACGAAAATTGATACACTTTGTGCACAAGCAGGTTATAATCCACAAAATGGAGAAAGTAGAATTCCTCCAATAGTTCAATCAACAACATTTAAATATGATAGTACTGACACAGTTGCAAAATTGTTTGACTTAGAAGAGTCAGGATTTTTCTACACAAGACTAGGTAATCCGACGAATGATGCCCTAGAGAAAAAAACAGCTGCTTTAGATGGTGGCATAGCAGCAGTAAGTACATCTAGTGGTCAATCTGCAAACCTACTTGCAGTACTAAATATAGCGAGAAGTGGAGACAATATAGTAGCTATAAACAATATATATGGTGGAACTTTTAATCTTTTAGCAACTACAATTAAAAATTTTGGTATTGAAACAAAGTTTGTAAATTCAAATGACCTAGAAGAATTAGAAAAAAATATAGATAAAAATACAAAATTGATTTTTGGAGAAACTCTATCTAATCCAAGAGCGGATGTAATTGATATAGAAGCTTATGCAAAAATTGCTCATAAAAATAATATCCCCCTTATACTTGATAATTCACTTGCAACACCAGCTCTTGTAAAACCAATAGACTTTGGTTGTGATATAGTAACCTACTCATCATCAAAATACTTAGACGGTCATGCAGCGGCCATGGGTGGAATTATAGTAGATAGTGGAAAGTTTGATTGGACTAAGGGAAATTTCCCTTACCTAAATGAGGCTGACGAGTCTTACCATGGTTTAATATATACCAAACATTTTGGAAATGTTGCTTATGCTGCAAGAATTAGAACAGTGGGACTTAGGGACCTAGGAGCAATACTATCTCCTTTCAATGCTTATTTGACATATCTTGGACTTGATACGCTTTCATTAAGACTCAAAAAGACAAGTGATAATGCCTTAGAAGTTGCAAAATTTTTAGAAGAATCTAATAAGGTAGAGAGTGTAAACTATGCCTACCTTCCATCAAGTAAGGACTATGAACTTTCACAAAAATACCTTAATGGTGGTGGAGGAGTTATTTCTTTTGAAATAAAGGGAGGGCGTGAAAAGGCTAAGAAGTTTATAGAAAACTTAGAACTTTTAACCTTATGTGTCCATGTATCAGATGTAAGATCATATGCCCTCCATCCTGCAAGCTCAACCCATAGACAATTATCGGATGAACAACTTAAAGAAGTAGGAATAAGTCCATCTCTTATAAGATTATCTATAGGGATAGAAGATATAGAAGACATATTAAAAGATATAGAAAATGCCCTTAATGCTTGATAGCTTGTGATAAAGTTTAGATGGTATAAGATTATTTAACAAGATAATACTTTTTAAAGAATTTGTAAAAAATGATAAAACAGCTCATCGCAAAAGACCATACAATATATTTATAACAAAACTAATTCTTCTATAATTAATAACAAAATAAATTAAAATATTCTTTGATATTATTATAGATCTTAGTTTGTTAGCTTTAAACTTTAATATAAAAAGTATTTGCTTTATAGTTTTATGAAAGTTAATTATTGTATATTTTAGTAAAAACTTGCAAGTATGTATGTAGAAAAATTTTTATAGTAGTTCACTTTAATTTTTTAATATCCTAAAATACTTATTTAAAAAAATAAAAAAATATTTGACAAATAAATTTTAAGGTTATATAATACATTACAAGTTAAAGCAATAAAAGCGTTGATGAGAAGAGTACATTTACTAAAGCTTAAAGCGAGTCCTGTAGAGTGTAAGAGGATAAGTGGAAGTCTATGGAAGAGAAACTTGGAGCTTATGGCCTAAGAAAAAAGCCATACGGGAACTCCCGATAAAGAGTTAGAGTATGTACGTACTTGATGAGGTCTATTTTGTGAAATATAGATGAAGATGGGTGGTATCACGAGTCCTTCGTCCCTTTGGGGTGAGGACTTTTTTATTTGCTTTAAACTGGAATATTAAAAAATAGGAGATATATTATGAAAAACTTGAAGAAATTAATATTAGTTGGATTAGCAATAACAGTATTTGCATCTTGTGGATCAAAAGATAAGGAAAGTGCTTCAAATGACGCAAGCACAGATAAAAAGAATACATCATTAGTTAGTGATGGTGTACTTGATTTAGGAACAAGCGCTGACTTTCCACCATACGAATTTTATGACGATAATAACAAAATTGTTGGAATTGATGCAGAAATAGCAGAAGCAGTTGGAAAAAAACTTGGAATGGAAGTCAAAATCCAAGATATGGAATTTGCAAATATAATTGCATCAATAGAATCAGGAAAACTTGATGGTGGTATATCTGGACTTTCTAAAACACCAGAGCGTGAGAAAAATGTAAACTTCTCAGATACTTATGCTAAGTCAGTCCAAAAAGTCTTGGTTAAAAAGGATTCAGGATATAAAAGCCCTGAAGATTTAAAAGGAAAGAAAATTGGCACCCAATTAGGAACAACTGGTGAAGCTGTTTCTAAGGATGAATATGGTGAAGAAAATGTTCAATCTTTTAATAAAAACTCTGATGCAGTAGTTGCCCTAAATAGTGGAAAAATAGATGCAGTGGTTCTTGATGAACAAACCGTGAAAAAATTCGCAGAAGCTAATGAAGGACTTGAAGTATTAGAAAAGTCTCTTGCAGATGATGAATATGCTATAGCATTGGATAAGAAAAATGATAAACTTCTTGAAGAAGTAAATAAGGCCATAAAAGAGCTTAAAGAAGATGGAACTATTGATAAGATTGTAAATAAATATATAGAAAGTAAGTAATAAAACATGATAGAAGCATTTCATAACAGCTTAATAAAGGATAGTAACTACAACTATCTACTTGATGGTCTAAAAACTACCCTTATTGTAACAATAGTATCCCTATTTTTTTCTTTAATAATAGGGATGCTCATTGCTATTGTAAAAGATTATGATAAGAATATAGACCCTAAAGATAAGTCCTTTAAAGCCATCTTTATAAAAATATTAGCTAGAATATTCAATATTTTTGTAACCATAGTAAGGGGAACACCATCAACTATACAACTTCTTATAGTATTTAATGTAATTTTGGTAAATGCTGAGTCACTTTTGCTTGTGGCGATAGTTACATTTTCAATAAACTCAGCAGCTTATATGTCAGAAGTTTTTAGAGGTGGTATTAATTCAGTAGATAAAGGTGAAATAGAAGCAGCAAGAAGTTTAGGCTTATCTTATGATAAGACAATGAAGCTTGTAGTCATACCCCAAGCTTTTAAAAATGCATTACCTGCTTTAGGAAATGAAGTTATTACCTTATTTAAAGAAACATCAATTTCAGGATTTATTGGTCTAGTAGACCTTACTAGGGGAGCGGGAATAATTATATCAAGGACATTTTCTGCAGCAATACCTTATTTTGTAGCAGCCCTTATATATTTACTAATTGTACTAATTCTAGAGAAGATATTTAATAAGATAGAGGAGAATTTAGCCCATGCTTAAGGTAGAAAATCTAAGAAAGTCATTTAAAGACAAAGAGGTATTGAAAGGAATTAATTTAACAATTGATAAGGGGGATATACTTGCTATAATTGGACCTTCGGGTTCAGGTAAGTCAACTCTATTAAGAAGCTTAAATAAGCTTGAAGAAAAATCATCTGGAAATATTTACTTTCATGATAAAAATATAGATGACTTAAATATAAATAAGCTAAGAGAAGAAATAGGAATGGTATTTCAACAATTTAATCTTTTTTCAAATATGAATATAATGGATAATCTCTTAGCTGCTCCTCTTAATACAGGAAAGATGAATAAAGAAAATGCAGAAAAGAAGGCATTAGAGCTTTTAGAAAAAATAGGCTTATCTGACAAGAAGAAATCTTATCCAGATGAACTTTCAGGTGGTCAAAAACAAAGAGTTGCTATAATAAGAGCCCTTATGATGGAACCAGAATTAATGCTTTTTGATGAACCAACAAGTGCGCTCGATCCAGAAATGGTAAAGGATGTACTTGATCTTATGAAAGATTTGGCAGAAGAGGGGATGACTATGGCTATAGTTACACATGAGATGGAATTTGCCAAGGAAGTTTCAAATAAAATCATCATAATGGATGATGGTGAAATCGTAGAAAAAAGTAAAAATCCAAAAGAATTCTTCAATAATCCAAAAGAAGATAGGTCTAAGGAATTCTTATCAAAAGTCCTATAAAGGAGAGGAAAAAATCCTCTTTTTTATTTGACAAAATATAAGAATTATTGTATTATATAAAAGTAATTCGCAGGATTGGCGGAATTGGCAGACGCGCAAGACTAAGGATCTTGTGTCCGATTTTAGGACGTGGAAGTTCAAGTCTTCTATCCTGCACCATAG
>NZ_JAXDSU010000069.1:0-8535 GCF_034090325.1 Anaerococcus porci | reverse complement strand
GCCAATATCTCACCTATTAATTTTGAACATGAAAAAACTCAGATTTCTGAGTTTTTCAAATTATAGCATACATTCTTATATTACTTTATATTTAAAGTCCATTTCTTACATGTAAAAGAAATGAATAAATTCCTGGAATTAAAACAGCTATAATGACTACAATTAGCATAGGAAAAGGATTTTTAAATAAATCGATAAAAGTTGCCAAAATTAGAAATATACCCAAAACAATATATAAAATCCCAGCTAAATGATGTGTTTTATTCCAATTTTCTTCATTTGCAAGTGTCCAAGGTATTTTAATTCCTAAAGTATAATTTTGCCTTACCTTTGGAAGATAATTTCCTATAATTATGAAAATTAGTCCAATAAATACGCTAAAAAATAAAGTAATATTTAATCTAATTCCCAAGTTATATAGATACATAAAAGCTGATACAAATATAGAAATACAAGGTATTATCCACAAAACAAGAGTATACATCTTATCACTTATATTTTGTTTGCGTGGATCCTTAGCAGTTACTACTGAAGCAAATAAATGGATTAATAACAAAATAAGTGGAAGTCCAACTATTCCAAAAATTTTACTACTAAACCCGTTTGCTTCATTATCAAATCCAATATGTGTCGCCATCGTATCAGGAAGCTTATCCCATAATAATAACCCTATTAAAATAGGTAATAATATGATTATGCTTGTTAAAATTAAAGTCTTTCTATTCCTCATTAGCATTTGTGTCACCCTCCTTTAAACTCGCTATCCAAATCATAACGTCCTCTAATACCGATATATTTAACTGGTAATAAATATAGTTTTTTTCTTTCCTTTCAAAAATAAGATCCGCATTTTTTAAAATTTTCAAATGATATGAAATAGTGGCACCAGTTGTGTTAAAATTTGAAGCTATTTCCCCAGCAGACATTGCACCTTTCTTTAACAATTCTAAAATTTTTCTTCTCTCCGGGTCTGATAGTACCTTAAAGGTATCAGCAAAAGCCATATTGATATCACCCATCCTCTCACTATTTAGAATTCTATCTAAATAGATAGTGCTTTATGTTTGCCTTTTTGTCAATACTATTTAGATGTTTTTCTAAATAATATTATAATATTTAGACTTTATCAATATAATCTTCTATGTAGCTATTATTTAAATTTATTTTTCTTATTACTTTTTTTTATAAACATGTCATCCGCAAGACAATTTAAGTAAATATAAATCAAAAATAGAAAGACTAAATTCTACTGCCTTAATAGTAATAAAGGTATGACTTTCCACTGTTCTTAATTTTTAGAAATTTTCTCCGTTTTAATATTTGACCGCCTTAAATATAAATTAAGACTATTTCCCTAGCTAAAGCTTTATAGAAAATATATCAAATCTCTCCATCTTATATATAAAATATAATTTGAAAGTTTCAAATAATTTTAATAAAAAATATTTATAATAAAGTTTTAAGAACAAGGAGATTGGCAATAGAATAGCTGGCTAATTGAGTAAAAAATATCACAAATATAAATTAACTAATAAATTTATCCAAGACTGTTGTTTCAAGACATATTAGATAATAGGAAACCTAAAACAAACATACTTGTAAATATGCTACTCACTAAGTATAGCAAACATAAGATTTTTTATCGAGTTTTAAAATATAATTTTGGTCATCTACATATTGATATAAAGAAATACTGATAAGATAACTAAAGAGAAAAAATAAAACTTGAATTATATTTTAAAGAGGAATAATTTTGTATAAGGATGAAAATATCATAGATGTATTGACTTATAAAAACAATAAGCTTTAAAAAAATTAGAATTATTTGTTCAAGTAAATGATTTTTAAAAGACTATGAGCAATAAAAGTCATAGTCTTTATATAAAACCTAAAGATTTTTGGATTAGTTTTTATAAAATTCCTAATTCCTTAAGTCTTTATGCCTTAATTTACTTATTAAAATTAATATTTTTATTCGATTTTTCCAAGATATTTGCAGATTAATATTCACTTAGCATATATTCTCTTAATAAGTCTATATTATTTTTATATCCATCATAGTGACTTCTTTCATAGTGGTGGGTTGCATTTACTCCAAGTCCTATACAAGCAAAGTTGAAATCTGTTCCTTGTAGGGCATAAGTTGTTGCATCAGAACCATAACGAAAGTGAACGTCTGTTGCGTAGTCAATATTATTTTTAATTGCTATTTCTTCAAGTCTATGACGAAATTCATAATCATAAGGTGTTCTGGAATCTTTTGCAAGTATAGTTACCTTTTTCTCACAAGATGTGTGATAAGAGCCTACAGTCCCTATATCAAGTGCCAAAATTTCATGTACATCATCAGATACTCCGTAAAGTCCATGACCTATTTCTTCATAGTCTGTCAAAAATAGGTAGGTTGTGTGAGAAACCTCCATTTTTTCGTCCAAAATCTGTTTTACTGCTGCATATAAAACTCCTACACAAGCCATATCATCAAGATATCTTGATTTTATATAGCCGTTTTCAGTGATTACTGTTCTAGGATTAAAGCTTACAAAATCTCCAACATTTATACCTAGTTTTAAAACACCTTCTTTTGAAGAAACATCAGCATCTAGTCTTACTTGAACGGAATCTTCTGTTCTTGAAGCTTCTCTTACTTCATCGGAAAATACATGGATAGAAGCCTTGTCAGGCAAAAGTGTTCCTGTGATTTCTTTTTCTTCTCTGGTATGAATAATTAGGTTTTCTCCCTCTACAGATTGCCAAGCATAGCCACCTATATTTGTTATTCTAAGATAGCCATCATCTTTTATTTCTTTTACAATGGCACCTAATGTGTCGATATGGGCTGCAACAGCTCTTGCTTTTCCCTCACTTTTTCCAGGAAGAACTGCATAAATAGCACCCTTTTTTGTTCTTCTTACTTCAAGTCCCATATCTTCAAAGCGTTTTTTACAAAGTTCTCTTTGTTTAAAGGTATATCCACCTGGAGAAGGTGTTTGTAAAAGTTCTTTGGTTAGTTTCATTGCGTATTCTGTATAATCCATCATATTACTCCTTAATTGTCACTTCATTTGTTGATGATTTTAGTGTTCTTGGCTTTAAATTATTTACATAATGACAGGCAACCGAATGATTTTCGCCAATATCTAAAAGTTGTGGAGCATCTTTTACACATTTTTCTTGAGCATATGGACATCTAGTGTGGAATTTACAACCTTTTGGAGGGTTTGCTGGTGATGGAAGATCACCTTCTAAAATTTGCCTTTCGACAACAGCACTAGGATCTGCTACAGGAGCTGCAGAAAGTAAGGCTTGGGTATAAGGATGAAGAGGATTTTCATATAATTTCTCTTTGGAACCCATTTCTACAAAGTTTCCTAAATACATTACTCCTACACGTGTAGAAATATGTTCCACTACAGAAAGGTCGTGGGATATGAATATATAAGAAAGACCTCTTTCGTCTTGTAGATTCATTAATAGGTTTATAATTTGTGCCTGAATTGATACATCTAGAGCAGATACAGCCTCATCACAAATAACAATTTTAGGATTTAAAACAAGGGAACGAGCTATACCTATACGTTGTCTTTGACCCCCTGAAAATTCATGAGGATATCTTGTTGCGTGATAACCCGCAAGACCACATTCTTCAATTGTGTTTATTACTTTTTCCCTCATATCTTCTTTATCTTTATACAAGCTGTTGTTTGACAAGGGTTCTGCTACAATTTGACCTGCTGTCATACGTGGATTTAAAGAAGAGTAGGGATCTTGGAAAATCATTTGAAGATCTGTACTTAGTTTTCTTCTTTCATCTTTATCCATACCAACAAGTTCTTTACCATTGTATTTTACACTGCCTTCTACACCTTCATAAAGCCCAAGTATAGCCCTTGCAAGAGTTGACTTACCACAGCCAGATTCTCCTACTATACCCAAGGTTTCTCCAGGATATAAGTCAAATGATACTCCGTCCACAGCTTTTACATCACCAACATTGTGTCTAATAAATCCCCCTGTTATTGGAAAATATTTTTTTACATTCCTTACTTCCAGAATCGGTTTTTTATTTTCCATCTTTTTCCTCCTGATCATATAACCAACAAGATACTATGTGTTCATCAAATTCCACAGGAGTTGGTGTTTTTTTCAAACACTTGTCAAAACATTTTGAACATCTATCTGAAAAATAGCACTTATCTCCGAGATTAATTGGATTTGGAACTTGTCCTGGTATTGTGTATAGTCTGTCTTGTTTTATTCCTATCATAGGTTTTGCCTTCATAAGTCCTTTTGTGTAAGGATGGAGAGGATTACCATATATATCTTCAACATATCCTTGTTCTACTACTTTTCCTGCATACATAACTACAACATAGTCTGCCATCTCAGCAACTACTCCCAGGTCGTGAGTAATAAATAGAATGGATGTTTTTGAATTTTCCTTTAAATCTCTTAATAATTCCAAAATTTGTGCCTGAATAGTTACATCCAAGGCTGTAGTAGGTTCATCAGCTATCAAAAGATCAGGATCACAAGCTAGAGCCATGGCTATCATGGCACGTTGCCTCATACCACCTGATAGCTGGTGTGGATATGAATCATTTATAGCTTCAGGTCTTGGGATTCCAACTTTATTTAATAGACTTATGGATTCTTTCCTTGCATCTTCCTTACTAAATTTTCTATGTCTTCTTAATACTTCACTAATTTGATAGCCAATCTTTAGTGAGGGATTTAAAGAAGTCATAGGCTCTTGGAAAATCATAGCTATACGGTTTCCCCTAATTTTTTGCATCTCTTTATCTGAAAGTTTTGTAATATCAAGACCATCAAAATATATATGTCCACCAACAATTCTTCCTGTAGGTTCTTCTATAAGTCTCATCAAAGAAAAACTTGTTACTGATTTCCCACACCCAGATTCTCCTACTACACAAACAGTTTCCCCTTTCATTATTTTGAAGGAAACCCCATTTACAGCTTGAACAGTCCCTCCTTCTGTAAAGAAATTCGTATGAAGATTATCAAATTCAACCAAGGTCTCTAAACCAGAATGGTCAACTTTTTTTACTTTATTTTTTATTACTTTTTCTGTCATAGATTACCTCTTTTGTTTTGGATCTAGTGCATCTCTTAAGCCATCTCCAACTATATTTAAAGCAAATATAGTAATAGAGATAACTATGCCTGGATATAGTGTCAAGAATGGAGCATATCTTATATATTGACGCCCTTCTGAAAGCATAGCACCCCATTCAGGAGCAGGTATTTCAACGCCTAGTCCTATAAAGCTTAATGAGGCTGCATTTAGTATAGCCGATGCTATTCCTAAGGTCATTTGTACAATAATCGGAGCTATACAGTTTGGAAGAACGTGTCTAAATATTATACGAAAATCCGATGCTCCTGATAGCTTTGCAGCTTCAACATACTCTTGTTCTCTAGCTGAAATTACTGACGAGCGCATAATTCTTGCATAAGTAGGTATAGAAGATAAACCAACTGCTATCATTAGATTTCTGACACCTGTTCCTAGTGCTGCAGCTATTGCTATAGCTAAAAGAAGTTGAGGTATAGATAGTAAAATATCTGTAATCCTCATTATAAAGTTATCTATTCTACCACCATAGTATCCTGCAATAGCTCCTAAAAATCCGCCCAAAATTGTAGCTATACCTACAGAAATAATACCTACTGTTAATGATATTCTTGCTCCATAAACTATTCTTGAGAATATATCTCTTCCAAAATTGTCTGTTCCCAATATATGTTCACGAGTGTTTGTTGCAAATGCATTTGAAATATCCTGAACATCATATGAATATGGGGCTACAAAATCTGCAAATATCGCTATTAAAACTAATAATAAAAGTATAATCAAGCCAACAACCGCTAGCTTATTCTTTTTGAACCTATACCAAAAAGATTTAAAACTTGAAGATCTGCTTGCTTTTAATGTTTTTGTTGTTTCCATATGAAATTTCCTCACTTATATTGACTTTGAATCTTAGGATCTAAGAATCCGTATAACAAGTCAACTATTAAATTTATTAAACAATAAACAATAGCTATAACCAAAACTCCACCTTGAACAACAGGGAAGTCTCTCATTTTTATTGAGTCTGTCATAAGTCTTCCCAAACCTGATATGGAGAAGATTGACTCTGTTAAAACAGCTCCACCTAGGAGGTTACCAAATTGCAAACCAATACTTGTAAGAACCGGTATAAAGGCATTTTTCAAAGCATGAATCACTATGGTAGTTTTTTGCTTTAAACCCTTAGCTTTTGCAGTTCTTATATAGTCTTGTTGTAAAACTTCAAGCATTGACGAACGTGTCATTCTCATAATTACAGCTATAGATTGTAAACTTAGTGCTGCTACTGGTAAAATCATTTGTTTAGGTGTTGAAAAACCTGATGGTGGCAGTAAGTTTAGATTTACTGAAAATGCAATAATTAACATTAAACCTAGCCAGAAAACAGGTACACTTAGTCCAAAAAGACCAAACAACATAACTACATTATCTAGGATCGTGTACCTTTTTATTGCCGATATTATTCCCAATGGTACACCAATCAATACCGCTATAGTAATACATAAGACAGCAAGTTTAATAGTATTTGGAAATACTTGTTTAATTAAACCTGATACTGATGTTTTTGACCTATAAGATATTCCCAAATCATGATCTACAACAAGTTTTTTCATATAATTTCCATACTGAACTAGGAAAGGATCATTTAAGCCCAATTCTTCCCTCAGCTGTTCAGCTTCTGCTGTAGAAGAGTTCTCTCCTAATATACTTAAAGCGGGATCTCCTGGAGTGAAATGTAATAAAGTGAATATTATAAAAGTAACCCCTATTAAGGTTGGGATTAACAATAAAATTCTTCTTATTATGTATTTAATCATATTATGTATTCCTTCTTTCTTAAGACCCCTCGGCCTTTAAATAGTGTACCTACATAAGAAACAGAAAAGGATATACCCTTTCTGTTTACTTATGAGCTTATTATTTTCTCTTTACTTTTTTTAATTATTTATTAAAAGAAACAGGTGCTATTCTGTGATAAGCATATGATGTAGGTTCAAAACCTTTTACATAGCTTCTTACTGCGAAAGCTTGTTCTGTTGTAACAAGTGGTAATATTGGTAGTTGATCGTAAAGAATGTCTTGTGCTTTACCATAGACTTCTGAACGTTTACTATCATCTTCTGTTAAACGGCCTTCTTGTAAAAGTTTATCAAATTCTTCGTTTTCAAAGTGTGAATAGTTACTTCCTTCAGCAGATGCACCACTGTTTAGTAGGGCGTAAAGCATTACGTCAGCATCAGCTATATTTGTAGCCCATCCTAGCATGTACATATCATATGCTGTTGGATCTTTCAATTTTTCTAGAAAAGTTGACCATTCTAGTGTTTCAACCTTTGCTTTAATTCCAACTTTTTCAAGTTCTGATTGGATGATTGTACCCATATCTACTCTTAGAGGGTTTTCGTTTGTGATGATTGTTGTTTCAAATCCATCTCCAACCCCTGCCTCTTCTAGAAGTTTTTTAGCCTCATCTATATCTACGTCATAAAATTTTAGTTCTTTTTGTTTAGAATATTTAATATCTGATGGGACCATAGCTATTGATGGCTCTCCTAGTCCTTTATATACTGAATTTACAATTGATGGTATATCCAAGGTGTGGGCTATAGCCTTACGAACATTTACATTATCAAATGGTGCTTTTTTACCATTAAATCCTAAATAGGTTATAGAGTTTTGCTTCTTTCTGATTACATTGATATCAGGATTATCTTTAAGTTTATCTAAATCCAATACCCCAATATCATAAGCTATATCAGCATTTCCTGTTTCAACCTCAATAGCCCTGTTTGTAATTTCTGTAACTGTACGATACTCTACATTTGGAATTGCTGGTTTTTTTCCCCAGTAATCATCAAATGCTTTTAATTCTACCTTGTCATTTTTAGTCCAAGAAACCAATTCATAAGGTCCTGTTCCACAAGGTTTAGAGCCAACTTCCTTACCAGCTTCTTCTACTGCTTTTTTATTCATGATGTAAGAACCTGGGTGAGTTAAATATGCCAAAAATACTGAGTTTGGTTCTTTTAGTGAAAATTCTACAGTATTTTCATCTACAGCTTTTAGTGTATCTAGGTCAATTCCATCATAGTATTCTTTAACAGCCGGAGCTTTAGCAGCCCTATCTAAGGTAAATACAACATCATCTGCAGTAAGTGGTTCTCCGTTTTGGAATTTTACCCCCTTTCTTAAATGGAAAGTATATTTTTGGTTTCCTTCAACATCCCAGCTTTCAGCAAGTCCAGGACTGATTGTCCCATCATTTTCCATTACTACCAAACCATCAAATATTTGCATCATGATATTTGAAGCTGCCACCTCGTTTTGTGCAGATGGGTCCAATGATGATGCATCATAACCAACTACAATTTTTAGAATATCCTTATTAGGATCAGCTGTTCCAACTTTTTCAGTTGTGCTTACATTACTAGAAGATC
>NZ_JAXDSU010000105.1:0-1082 GCF_034090325.1 Anaerococcus porci | reverse complement strand
GCTTTTTTGTAGTGCGTAGTCATTTGGAAATATTGTTTTATTTTTGGTTACTTTTCTTAGTTGTCTATTGAAGTTTTCCATCGCGTTTGTTGTATATATTAGTTTTCTTATTCCTTCTGGGTATTTGAAATATGTGAGAAGTTTAAGCCCAGTTATTTTTCCAAGAGCTTACACACATTGGGTATTTTTTATCCCATTTTTCTTCAAATATTTCTAGGTTTGTTAAAGCTAGTTCTTCTGTTGGTGCCTTGTATACTGCTTTTAAGTCTTTCATTAATTCTTTTATATCTTTGTAGGATACATATTTAGTTGAGTTTCTTATTTGGTGGATTATACATTTTTGTATTTCGGCTTTTGGATATACTGCTTCTATGGCTTGGCTAAATCCTGGAAGGTTGTCTGTTGAGAATATTAATACATCTTCTAGCCCTCTTTCTTTTAGCTGGTTTAATACTAAGAGCCAATATTTGCTTGATTCGTTTTCTCCTACCCACATGCCTAGTATTTCTTTAAAGCCTTCTAGATTGTAGCCTAAGGCTATATATACTGCTTTTTTGACTACTATGTTGTTTTCTCTTACATGGTAGTGTATGGCGTCTAAGAAGACCATAGGATAGATTTTTTCTAGTGGTCTATTTTGCCACTCTTCTATGGTTGGTAGTATTTTATTGGTTATTTTACTTACCATTGTTTCTGATATTCCAAAACCATAGATATCTTTGATGTGACTTGATATGTCTCTTGTTGTCATTCCTTTCCCATACATTGATATTATCTGATTTTCTATGTTTGATATGTCTTTTTCGTATTTTTTTAATGATTGTGGTTCAAATGTTCCTTCTCTATCTCTTGGTATGTTTAATTCTATGTTTCCGTAAGATGATCTAACTGTTTTTTTACTTGTTCCATTTCTTGTATTTAGGGAAAGTGGTTTTTCACCATATTCATAGTCTAAATGCTCATCTAATTCTGCTTTTAAAAGCTCTTGCATTGTATCGCCTAAAAGATCTTTTAGTGCTTCTTGAATATCTTGTGCACTTTGAGGCTGATATTCTTCAATTAACATTTTTGCTATTTTACTT